>JBBSVJ010000015.1:0-28621 GCA_038233665.1 Lysobacterales bacterium | reverse complement strand
TCCCCGGAAAACCAGCTACCAGTACTTCACTGGAAGGCACAAATCAAACATACAAGGAGCCCGCTTGAGGGCGAGCTCTTGCTACTTCCCACAAAGGCTGAAGTATGTGCGAATAGTTCAATTATTTCGCAAGCGCCACACTAGCCCGGCCTATTCCTGTCCCGTATCCCCGATCAATGCAGGCCCGCGCCGGCAATCAGCCCTCACTGGCGCTCGCCGCCAGAGCGGTCACTTGTTCCAGCAGGCCAGCGTTCAAGGCCGCTGCTGACAGGCCCAAAGCCAAGGCGCGCTTGGCCTCTGCCATCGCTGGTGCGTTCTCCCCCGAAGCAGCCAATGCCACCGCATGCAGTGCAACCAAATCGAACTGCTGGGGCGTGGGACTAGGCATGCGCTGATCCCAGTCAGCGATCAGGGACTCAATTTCCGTTCGCGCTTCGCTGGCGCGATTCGCTTGCAGCAATGCATTCGCATGAACGATGCCGGCAAGCAGAGCATCCTGACCACGACCTGCCTTTTTCTCGTGCAGCATTGCCAACGCCTGCTCGGTGAGATGCAAGGCCTGCATCGCATCGTTGCGCGCAAGCGCCAGATCCGCCTGCACGACATAACCGGACGCAACCCGCACGTGCTTGTCACCGTAGACGCGAACGCGTTGTTCGAGTGCCTGGGCGATTTCCGCGTCCGCCTCGTCGAGTCGACCGGCACGCAGCAAAAGCAATCCACGAAGCTGGTGCGCACCCGCGCATTTGTCGTTGGTGTCTCCGCCAGGCTGGTCACATAGTCGGAGTGCCGTTTGCAGACTGTTTTCGGCGGCCTCGTCGCCTCCTTGTGCATAAGCCAGTGTTGCGAAGCTCAGCCATGTATTTGCGCGGCTGAGACTGTTTTCTGGAAGCGTCGCGTCATCCAGTTTCAGGACCTCTTGCAACGCCGACTCCGCGCCGGTGTACATGCCAAGTTGAATTTGCACGCCGACGAGATTACGCAGCGATATCGCGTTTTTGCCGAGCGCAGGATTCAACTTCCGCTCGATCGTCGTTATTTCGGTGAACACCTTTTCCGCGCCCACCGGATCGCCCATATTTACCTTGGCAACGGCCAGGTTATTGGCGGTATCGGCGTAGGTCGCACCTTGAGCAAGTCCTCGCGAACGCCACTCCTGCAGCGCAGTCTCGAGCTCAGGCGCACCCTCGGCGTAGCGGCCAGCGACTATCAACGCCATTGCCGGATAAGTACGCATCTGCATCACATCAATCGGGTCCAGATTGGGCACGCTCGCCGCCTTGGCAGCGGCTTCGCGTGCCGTGGCGATAGCCCCATCCACCTCGCCGTTCCGGATCTGCGTGGCCGCAAGTATCTGCAGGGCCTCCACGGCAGTCTCGCTGTTGTCGGCACGAAAATATGGGAGCGACGCCTTGAGCGGCTCCAGGGTTTCCTTGGAGCGACCCATTTGAGTCAGCAGCGTGGCGCGCTGCACTTGGGTGCCCCAGAATTCGGGATCACTTTCACGATAAATCTGTTGCTTGAGCGCGATCGCGCGATCCAGCAAATCCAGCGCAGCGTCTAAATCGCCGTTGACCATGCTGACTTCGCCGAGGGTGGCGAGCACATCGGCGCGTGTGGAAGCAGGCATCCTGGTGTCCGTTTCGACACGTTCCCGTGCGGCACTGACCAGCTGTGCGGGAGTCGGTTGTTGGTCTTTGTCCAGTTTCAACTTGGCCGCATCGAACAGGCTGACCATGAAATCGCGCACGCTGATCGCCCGTTGCGCCTGCGCATCGGCGCGGGTTGCCTCATGTTGCGCCACCTGCGCTTGCCAAAGCGCCAGTGCCAGTGCCGCGACAATCGCGAGCACGAAAGCCGCGCTGGTCAATACGCCGCCTTTGTGACGCGCCACGAATTTGCGCGCGCGATACCAGGAAGAAGGCGGATGTGCACTGACTGGTTGACGATCCAGATAGCGCTGGATGTCGTCGGCGAACGCGCCGGCCGAGGGATAGCGACGATCGGCTTCGTTCGAAAGCGCCTTTAGTATGATGTTGTCGAGATCGCCCTGCAGCACCGGCTTCATCGCGCGCATTGGCAAAGCGGCCTTGTTCTCATTCTTGGCCCCCAGCGCCAACTCTGCGGCAAGCATGGAGGGGCGTCGGTGTGGCTGTCCTTGCGGGCGCAGACCGAGCAGCAACTCATGCATCACGACACCGAGCGAGTAGACATCGGTGGCCGTTGTGATGGGTTGACCAGTAACTTGCTCAGGCGCTGCGTAGTCCGGCGTGTAGACGCCAACGGTTGCGTGATCGACATCGTCTTCGAGCAATTTGGCAATGCCGAAATCAATCAGCTTCACGCGGCCATCGGCGTCAACCATGATGTTTGATGGCTTCAGATCACGATGCACGACAAGGCTGCGATGGGCCACATCAACCGCGCGCAAGACGGTCAGCAGCAGCTCCAACCGCTGGCGAACATCGAGATGGTGCGCAGCGGCGTACCGCGTGATCGACACACCATCGATGTATTCCATCACCAGAAACGGAATGCCGGCCGGCGTGACATCGCCATCGAACAATTGCGCAATATTCGGATGCGAAAGGTTCGCCAAAACCTGACGCTCGCGCAAAAAGAGACGTTGCTCAAGCTCGGAAAAAAGCCCACGCCGGAGCAGCTTGATCGCAACCTGCTGCTCGAAATCGCCGACTTGACGCTCACCGAGAAAGACCGCCGCCATGCCGCCTTTGCCGAGCAGGCGAATCAAGCGGAACGCGCCAATGTTCTGGCCAACCAAGCCCTCAAGGGCGGGGCCGTCATTTTTCATGCGACCGGCCAACTCGCCCGCTGGCGTGTCCAAAACACCCTTGCCCGTTTCGTCCGCCCGCAGCAAGGCCAAAACGGCGAGGCGATCGTCGGGCTTCGGCACATGCTGGTCCAGCCAGGCCGCACGTTGCTCAACAGGCAGCTCGATCACGCTATCGAAGATCGAGCGCAGTCGATGGAGTGTGTCGATCGACGCATTGGCAGCGAGGGGATCAGGCGTTGGCGTATTCATGATGGCGAGTAACGATAATTGGCGCGGAAATACGACATGAGCTCACCCCATCAGATCATGCAGGTAGGCGCGAGCAAAGCGCCAATCCCGATTCAACGTGCGCTCGGTGACCCCGAGCAGGTCGGATATCTTCGATAACGGCAAGCCAGCGAAATAGTGCAGAAGCACCATCTGGCCCGCGCGCGGATCGGAACCTTCCAATCTTCGCAGGGCTTCATCCAGCCCGAGCACCTGAGTTGCTGTCAGATCGGCAATCTCGACATCGTCAATATCGACCTTGATCACGCCTCCACCGCGCTTTGCGCGCAAGCGTTGGCGTGCGTGATCCACCAGAATGTGGCGCATCGCCTGCGAGGCATAGCTGAAAAATTGGGCTGGATCGGAAAACTCGAGATCGCGTGCCGCCGAAACCTTTACGTATAGCTCGTGCACCAGGCTCGTGGTGTCGAGGGTGGCGTCGCTGCTGCGAGCGAGCTGATTGCTGGCCATGCCTTTGAGTCGTTCGTAAACTCCCACGAACAAAGCGTCCGCGCTCAGCGCATCGAAGGTGGGGTCGACGGCTTGTTCAGAAAGTGCATGGTTCATTCCGCCGTCCACGTCGCCATTGTCAAAGACCGGCGCAGTATTGTGCAAACCGCATGCGCATGACAAACGATCAGGCAGCTACGATCGTCGGGATTGGCCAAAGCTTGATGAGCAATCTGATTGCGCGGTCAGGCGTATCAACGCCACAGCGTTATGACCGCGATGCGCTTGTCGAAGGTATCCAAACTAACTTTTTTCTTTGTCTCTTGTATCTTTCCCGACTATGATGCGCGCGCTGCGCTGATAGGTGAAGTACGCCCAGATCCAGTCGATCATCACGATCAGCCGATTGCGAAAGCCGATCAGAAAGAAAATGTGTGCCAGCAGCCAGAACAACCAGGCCGGCGCGCCGGAGAATTTGAAGCCACGCAAATCGACCACCGCGGCCATGCGTCCGATCGTGGCGAGTACGCCGAAGTCGCGGTAATGGAATGGTTTTGAGTCGCGCCCGGCAAGGCGATTGCGGATCATCTGAGCTGCATGCTTGCCCATCTGTTTGGCAGCAGGAGCGACGCCAGGCACGCGCTCACCATCCTGGTTCACGCTGGCGAGATCGCCGATGACAAACACTTCTGCATGAGTCGTCAAAGACAGATCCTTGCTTACCTCTACCCGACCGGAACGATCAGTATCGGTGTCGAGCTGTTTGCCGAGTGGCGATGCGGCGACGCCGGCGGCCCACAAAACCGTGCGCGCGGCGATGCGTCGCTCGCCGATGCTGACGCCATGCGCGTCGATCTCGGTCACCGCTTGGCCAAGCTCGACACTGACGCCGAGTTTCTCAAGCTGTCTTTGTGCTTTTAATGACAAGGATTCGGGCATCGCCGAGAGGATCCGCGGCCCGGCTTCGATGAGATGGATGTGCGCGCGGCGTGGATCACTGTGGCGAAACTCGCGCGGCAAGGTATGGCGCGCGATTTCGGCCAGGGTGCCGGCGAGTTCGACACCGGTCGGACCGCCACCGATGATCACGAAATCGAGCCACTCCGCCTGTGCGGCGGCATCCGGTTCGCGCTCGGCGCGTTCAAACGCCTCAAGCACGCGCCGGCGTATGCGCAGCGCATCGTCAAGCGTCTTCAGACCCGGCGCATCGGCAGCCCAATCGTCGTGACCGAAATAGGTATCGCACGATCCGGTCGCGACGATCATATAATCGTAGTCGATCGTGGCGTCGACCAGTTTTACAGATTGCGCGATGACGTCGATGCTTTGCGCCTCGTCCATGATCACGCTGACGTTGCGCTGGCGGCGCAGGATATGCCGCAGCGGTGCCGCGATATCGGGCGCCGACAAACCGGCCATCGCAACCTGGTAGAGCAGCGGCTGGAACAGATGATGATTGCTGCGGTCGACCAAGGTAATTCGAACAGGAGCGGCCGCAAGCGCGCGGGTAGCCGCCAAGCCACCAAAGCCGCCACCGAGGATCAACACATGGGGCAATTCGATAGTCTTCATCGCGATCGCTCTCGAGAAAATTCGTCCGTGTCGGCACGATCCTTTCATGCTAGCGCGCAAGCACTGAACTCCAGGCATCTTCGATCGCGGCTTATGATTCCATATTGACTGCAGCCGGGAATACAGGACTTCGAATTATTTGTTCTCAGGTCGATGGATAAAGATTTTTACAACGGCTATTTTTCATTCTGAATCAGCCACTTGGGCAGAGTTAACTCAAGAAGCGGTGATCGCCAATCGCGCCCGGCTCGGCCAGGCATAGCGGACGATGCGCGCCAGCACACTGCTGTACTGCCGCCAGAAGCCACCGGTGTTGTAGTGGACGCCATAGCGTTGGCAGATATCACGGACGCGCGGAGCAATCTCGGCGTAGCGTGGTGCTGGCAGGTCCGGGAAAAGGTGATGTTCGATCTGGTGGCTGAGATGACCGCTCAACAGGTGAAACCAGCGGCCGCCCTCCAGATTGCTGGAACCCTGGATCTGTCGCAGATACCACTGGCCTTGCGTCTCGCCTTCCACCTCGGCGCGAGTCCAAGTCTGTGCGGTGTCGGTGAAGTGTCCGCAGAAAATGATCGCATTGGTCCACAGGTTGCGGATCAAGTTGGCCAGCAGGTTGCCAAGCAATACGCGCGGCCATTGCCATAAGGCCAAAGCGGGAAAAAACACATAATCCTTGAAAAACTGGCGACCTGCCTTGCGCAGGAATGGCCGCAGCCGCTGATACAGCTCCACGCGACTCATTCGCCCTTTGAAAAATCGGCCGATCTTGATGTCATTGACCGCAACACCCCACTGAAAATTGATCGCCAGCAACAGATACCAGATGGGCTGGAATAAAGTCGCCGGTGACCAGCGCTGCTGCTCACTGAGTCGCAGCAAACCGTAACCGTAGTCGTGATCCTTGCCGATGATATTGGTGTGGTCGTGGTGCTCGACGTTGTGCGAATGGCGCCAGTGGTCGCCGTCGCAGACGATGTCCCACTCGTAGGTTTGCGAGTTCAACGACGGGTCATTCATCCAGTCGTACTGCCCATGCATGACGTTGTGGCCAATCTCCATGTTCTCGAGGATCTTGGCCATCGCCAGCGCGATTACGCCTGCGATCCAGCTGATAGGCCCCCAGCCGAACATCAACAAGCCGCGGCCGCTGATTGCCGAACCTTGAGCGATTCTTTGCATGCGGCGGATGTGGGCCGCATCGCGGGCACCGACATCAGCGAGGACTTGCGTGCGCAGCGCGGACAACTCGGCTTCGAATGCACGCGCGGCGTCCGGCGAGAGAATGGTCTTGGTACTCATTGGGAATTCCAGGTGGTCATGGATTGAGGTCACTAAAGGACCAGCTCAACCGCGCTTTGCGGCGTCGATACACACAGTTGAATCAACTCATCGCCGGGACCGGAGAGTTGTCCGGTAAGCAGATTCAGTACGCTGCCGCTGCGCTTGCGGCATTGGCAGGTTCGGCAGATACCGCGACGACAGCCGAATTTCGGCGTCAACCCCGCCGCCTCTGCTGCTTCGAGCAGGCTCTGCCCTGCTCTTGCAGTGAACAACTGTTCTGATTTTTCGATGCGCACCGCGTGCTCCGCCGCCAGCGGGTCGACCGCTGCCGGGCTGCGGCCAAAACTCTCGCATTGCAACTGATTGCTGCGCCCGGCGGCGGCGTAATGCGCAGACACCATCTGCATGAAATCGGTCGGACCGCAGACGAGCGCCTCGCGCTGCGCCCAATCAGGGACTGCAGCGACGATGGTTTTGGAATCCAGTCGGCCATCCGCATCACTGTCGTGAAGTCGCAAAGCCAGTCTCGGCCAGCGCTCGCTCAGCGCGGTCAACTCGGCGGCAAATACGGTATCGGCGGACCCACGTCCGCAATGCAACACGACGACATCGCGAGCTGAGCCGTTGTCAGCCATGCCCAGCAGCAAGGACATCATCGGTGTCACCCCGCTGCCGGCGCTGATCAGCAGCAGCGGTTGGCGATCGTCTTTCGGCGCAAATGAGCCCTGTGCCTGACTGATCCGCACCACCTGTCCTGCTTTCAGCGCGTGTGCTGCGCCGGTTACACGCCCATCGCGCTGCTGCCGGATAGTCAGTCGGATCAGGCTATCTCGGCGCGGCGCGATCGAAAGGCTGAAGCAACGGGCGTGGCGTACACCGTCGATATCCAACTCCAGCATCAGGTTCTGCCCGGGGCGGAACCCGGCAAAGCGGCGGTTTGGGCGCAGCCAGATGCTGCGCACGCCGGGTGATTCGTCAACCACGCTTACGACCCGCGCTAGCGGTTCCGACCATGACCATGTCGCCGCGATAGGTGAGAGCAAGCGCTCCCATTCTCGCGGCTGATTAAACGGTGCGAGCAGCGGATTGCGCAGCCAACGACGAATAGCCGATGGTTTCGCCTCATGTGGCGAATCGGATAGGGATATGCGCGTGTCGTGGCTGGGCTGAAATCTCATGGGCGACCCGGATATTACAGTGAACATATGTTTACTGAAAGTCCTTGAGTATTCACTCCAAAACGTCAGATCGCACCAGCGCCTATACTTTGCAGCGGGCGTTGCGCCCCACGGAGAACGATTTGTCGACAGTCAGGCGAACGCTGCAGAAGGCCGATACCGATACCGGCAACTCGCGAGTGGAGCAGAAGGAACGTACCCGACAACGTCTGATTGACTCGGCACTGGCGCTGATTGGCGCCGGCAGCGGCTACAACGCCTTGAGTCTGCGCGAGATCACACGCGAGGCTGGGCTTGTCCCGGCGGGCTTCTACCGCCATTTCCGCGATTTGGACGAACTCGGGTTGGCGCTGGTCGAAATGGGTGGCGTTACCTTGCGTCGACTACTGCGCGAGGCGCGTCGAGATGGCATACCGCCCACTGACATGTTGCGCGGATCGGTGCAGATCTATCGCCGCTTCGTCGCAGAACGCAGCGAAGTCTTCCGCTTTATCGCCGGCGCACGCGGCGGCGGATCGCGCGCCATTCGCGATGCAATCCGCACCGAAGAGAGTCATTTTGCCTCGGAAATGGCACACGACTTGCGCACACTCGGCACCCTGCCCGAACTATCCAGCGCAACCCTTCAGATGATCTGTGGCTTGGTGGTCACCACAATGCTGAACGCCGCCTCCGACATTCTCGATCTACCCGAGGGACACACCCAGGCCGAACGCGAACTGATCGAAAATTTTGTCCGCCAGCTTCGGGTGGTGTTTCTCGGCGCTGCGCGCTGGCGAGATAGTTAACACCTATACGAATAAAGGCAAAAAACCTGTTGACTTTACACATTAGCCCGCTGCAAGTGAGCGCGCCGCGTCAGCAACAGAAGCCGTGGAGCAGAGCCTCAATAGCTGCGGACGTGTAATACGGCAAAGGCCGACCAGGACACTAAAAAACGATCTTCTATTCGCGTGAGCGTGCAACGGACCTGCAGCGCCTCGCGCGCAATCCGCTATTGAGCCTAATAGTCGCAAGCTGCGTGACTCGGAAATTATCCGCAACTCACAAATCGGCTCAGATCCGTGCCATTTCAGATCACGGCGTGCAGCTCATTGATGGCCGCCGAGCAACATGAGATTAAGACCCAAGTGCGACCCGGAGCTGCTATTTGACAACAGCAGCTCCGGGGCACGAACGGCAGAGGGCTAGGTGACGCCACCCGATTGCCGACGGGACGTATTTCAATACTGATCGCCCCGTCAACCGCGCTTCACGAAGAAAGTCGTGGCGAATTAGCGCCGTGCGATCTCAGGCCGCCGCATCTTTGAGCTTCTTGAGCGGACGGACCTTTACCTTGGTTCGGGCAGGCTTGGCTGCGAACATCTGCTCTTCTTTCGTGAATGGATTGATGCCCTTGCGCTTCGGCTGTGCCGGCAAGCTGACCACGGTGATCTTCAGCAGTCCGGGCAAGGTGAACGAGCCCGCTCCCTTCTTGTGGATGGAACCCGTCACTGCGCCTTCCAACGCGGCCAATACAGCGCGCACGTCTTTGGCTACCACGCCGCTCGTCTCAGCGATGTGAGCGACCAGCCCGGTTTTGTTCAAGGCATCCTTGATCGGTTTCTGAGCGACAGCCGCTGCCGCCTTGGGAGCTGCCTTGGGAGCTGCTTTAGCCTTGCTTGTCTTCTTCGTTGCCATGAATTTCCCCGCATGATTAGTGGATGGATGGGTGGATCAAACGCTTATTGCGCGCTGAATGTACGGGAACTCTGGCCCGCAGCCAACTCGCTGAGCACAAATCGCCGGTCGCCCGCACGATTTAACGCTTCATAACGCAGCCATACCGGCTGAAATAGGTAGAAAAAAGTCCGAAACCCGACTTTAGCATCTACACTGACATCCCACGCATATGACGTATTGATCAGCTCCAAATACTTCAGCCAGCGTGCACTTTCGCGTCAAATTCACCCAACGACACCGGCTCCGTGATCACCCTCCGAAAACAGTTTCGGTCCACTTAGCGAAACGTGTTTCGGGCGCAGATTGGCAGGGTCACCGGCATTGCAAAGATCCCACTCTTGAATGCCAATTAGCGCCAGCCAGACCGTGCAAACCACAAGCCGCACTTGATCCCCACGCTGGTCGACGAGGGCGAAGACCCTGTCGGCATGTGCAGCGAGGGGTTGTTTCACCGCCACGAAAGACGATTTGCCGGCCAGTGAGGAAGACGCGGCAATGCGCCGCAACCCGGATCCGGGAGCGTCCAGCTGAAGCCGGCGGCCGCGTCCAACTGACTTCAAGGCACCACGCAAGTTGACACTTTTAGCGGACGCTCTGATTTGGCACATCGATAGCTCAAGGTCATCCCGCTGGAGATCTCGCACTCATCGCGTTTAGCCAGATCATGGTCGATAGCTTGAGCAAAAAAGACGTTTTCGGCCGAATCGGCGGCGAGGAATTTGCCTGCTTTTTGGGGGAAATCGATGAGCAAGTCGTCGTCGGTGTAGCAGAGGGCGCCCGCGTTGCATACTCGGAACTGTCAATATTTGAGCCTGGATTTCTCAGCGTGAGCATCGGCGTCGTGACCACATCTGGATCGAGCTATCTGCTCTACCGATTGCTGCCTGACGCTGACCAGGCTTTTTATAATGAAAAAAAGGACGAAATTGTGTTTCGGTGTTCAGACATTGTGCTGAGACTGATTCGACTCTCACGTTTAGCCGAATGAAACAGACCTTACCTTCTGCGCCATCGAATTAGCTACTTTTTTCACACCTTATAAGTATATAGTTCTGACAGGCCGGTCACGAACATGCATCGCTAGCGGCATCTTTGCGATGACATCGGTTTGCATGGAGTCGGTAGTTAGCCGCCACCAAGCGCCTCTCCCGCTAACGAGAAAAGGAACAGAGACACTTTTAGTAATCAAGCGCTCGATCTATCGCGATTCGCCGCTCGGATTTCTCTCGCCGAGCAAATAAGTGGCTAAACACGAGCTTCACTTTGAATGGGTGGTTCCCGCCAAAGGCACCTCTATTCAGTCGAGATGGCGATTTGGCGCCCGGATTATCTAGGAATCATGTACGCGTCGCAGTGACGTCAAGCTTTGCGCCAAACCAGCCAAGCCGACAACAGGATCGCGAGCACCAGAGTGCTGATCTGGAACGCACCCATGCTGGCCCAGGCGACATCCGCAGCGAGTGAGGGTCCGATCTTGAGCAGAGTTGAGCGCATCGATTCGCCGACAAACGAGGCGACTTGTGCGGCGGATAGCAGATAGCTTGCGTAGGCGCAGGCGACGGCGGTGCTGATGGCGGCAATTGCCGCACCACTCGCGGTTCTGCCGAAGCCTTGGCTGCGCAGTGTCCAGGCGATGAGCATGCCAACAAATAGCGCGAGCCCGATCAGGTTCACCCGCAGATAGAGTTGCAGTACGCACCAGACTGCGCCGGAGGCCAAGGCGACCATCAACGCCGTCGCGATGCCGATGACATAGGTGGAGACGGACTTTTGCTTTTGCTCAGCGGGCATTGGCGTAAAAGTCCGTTGAATTCATCGAGAGGTCGATCATCAGGGAGAACGGTTCGGTGCGGAAGCGGTCGATTCTACCGACCACTCTCGATCTTGGTAACCGCCAACGGTAATCATCCTGATTTTGCATCACACAGCCGTCGAACTGATAGCGGCATATCGACGCCCGGACTTGCGTCATGCGCAGCAATTGGATCGGCAAAGTGCTGGACAATCGGCACTACGCCAGACCAGATTGGCAAATCACGATCAGCCGGATCATCTTTCGGATCGCCCGTGCGTATCTTGGCGCTGGCATCCTCGATGGTGAAACGCAGCAACGCGGTTGCGTTGAGTTCGTTCTCGTCGGCAGCGCGCGATTCAGCCGCACGGCCTGGAATCAAGGCATCCACGAAGCGCGCGAAGATCGCCGATTTCTCGGCTGCATCGACCACCGCCACTGCCTTGCCGAAGGCGACGACCGAGCGATAGTTCATCGAGTGGTGAAAGTGCGATCGAGCCAGCACCAGACCATCGATCAAGGTCACGCACAGACACGTTTCAATACCGGTAGCGACTGTCTTCAACAATCGACTGGCGATGGATCCATGCAGATACAGACAGTCGCCTTCCCGCGCATAGAGCATCGGTATGACGAACGGTTGTCCATCAGGATCAGCAAACGATACATGCGCGATCCAGCTCGCATCGAGAATGGCGTGGATGGTTTGCGCATCGTAGCGACCGCGCTGGGCTACCCGTTTGACCTGTTGGCGGGATGACTTGGGCATGACGAATTCCTCGACGAAACAGACTTGACGAGGCGAGCATGACAGTAGAAATTGGCTCCTTCGAGTACCGCCAGCAATCGACTGAATAGAACCAATCATGTTTATCGATCTCGATGGGCAGGGCCCGCGCTATGCGCAATTGATCCGCGCGCTCAAAGCAGCCATTCTTGACTCGCGACTAAGCGCAGGCTCACGCGTACCGGCGAGCCGCAGCTTGGCCAGTGAATTGGGTGTTTCGCGCAACACGGTGATCGCCGCCTACGATCAACTGCAGGCAGAAGGCTTCCTGATTGGGCGGGTCGGTTCGGGTAGCTATGTCTCCGACCTGGGCAACCGCCGCACTTCGATCCGCCAATCAACCGGCGACGCCTTGATTGCACCGCTATCCGCTTTCGCCCGGCGCGCGTTGACCATCAGTGATGGCATCTCGATTCCGGGCCGCCAGCACAGGGATCTGCGCTACAACCTGCAGTACGGTTTGCCACTGACCAACCCTGCCCTGATCAGCGCGTGGCGACGCGAACTCAATCGTGCCAGTGAGCGTGTCGAACTTGACTATCCTGATGCCCAAGGCTTGCTTGCTCTGCGCGAACAGATTTGCGACTACCTCGCGAGGCGACGTGGCGTCAGCGTATCGCCCGAGAATGTGCTGGTCATTTCTGGGACGCAGCAAGCGTTCGCCCTCGCTTCGCGCGTGCTGCTTGATGATAGCGACACGGTGGTGCTGGAGGATCCGCATTATCGCGGTGCGCGCCAGATCTTTTCGGCATACGGTGCTCGCGTAAGTGGTGTTCGCGTGGATGATGAGGGCTTGGTGCCGTCCGCCTTGCCGAAACGCGCACGCTTGGCCGTGGTCACGCCTTCGCATCAGTTTCCGACCGGCGCTCTGTTGCCACTGGCGCGTCGCGTCGAACTGATCGACTGGGCGACCGCGAGAAAGGCGTGGTTGATCGAGGACGACTACGACGGTGAGTTTCGTTTCGGCGGGCGTCCACTCGCCGCGCTCAAGTCGCTCGATCGCGATGGCCGCGTAATCTACATCGGCAGCTACTCGAAAACGCTCTTCCCCGCCTTGCGACTGGGTTACATGGTCTTGCCCGAATCAGTTGTGGAGGCTTTCCGCGCAGCGAAGTGGCTGGAAGATCGCGGTAGCAACACGCTGGAGCAAGCGGCGCTCGCCCACTTCATGAGCAGTGGCGGGTTCGAACGCCATTTGCGGCATGCTGCGCAAAGCTTGCGCGCGCGTCGAACGGCAATGCTCGTCGGGCTGCGCAAACACACGGGCGGCGCGTTCGAAATCGTTGATTCAAATGCCGGCATGCATTTAACCGCTTGGTTGACATCCGGCAATCACGCCGACTGCGAACGCCTGGCAACTCACGCACGCAATGGCGGCTTGGGTCTTTACACCGTCGCACCGTACTCGTTTCGGACGTCCGCACGCCCCGGCTTGCTGCTCGGCTACGCCGGGTTGCCCCCTGCCGATATTGAAGCGGCGATGCGAATGCTCGGTCGTTGCTTGCGCGAAACCGGCCTGGACGGTTGAAGCTGCGGTGTTTTGCCCAGAGATATCAGCGAGCAGCAGCGGCAAGCCTCATAATGGGCGGCTAACGCGACAAGGATCAACGGGAACAGTCAAATGATGGGTGGCTACAGCTCAACTTCGGAACCGGTCCGCTTCGCGCGCGACTGCCCGGCCGTCATGGTGCCGCAAGGGGACAACGTCACCCTGCCCGCCGGTCAAGCCGGTTATATCACTCAGGCATTGGGTGGCAGTTTTACCGTCTTCGTCGATGGCAATCTTTTCCGCATTGCCGGCAGCGACGCCGATGCGATTGGCAAGGAACCACCGGTGCCGATTGAAGTGGCAGCCGATGCCGCCGATGAAGACATCGAGAAACTGATCTGGTCGCAATTGCGCACCTGTTTCGACCCCGAAATCCCGATCGATATCGTCGAACTCGGCCTGGTCTATGACTGCGATCTCGAAAAAACCGAGGACGGCCAGCGCAAGGTCAATATCCGCATGACCCTGACTGCTCCGGGGTGCGGCATGGGCGAAATCCTCGTCGAGGATGTGCGCAGCAAGGTCGAGATGATTCCAACCATCAGCGAAGCCGATGTGGAACTGGTGTTTGATCCACCCTGGAATCACACCATGATGTCGGATGCCGCCAAGCTCGAAACCGGAATGTTCTAAGACGAGCTTTAGAAGATCCAGAAATGGTGGGCCGTGAGAGATTTGAACTCTCGACCAATGGATTAAAAGTCCACTGCTCTACCGCTGAGCTAACGGCCCTGCTTCTTATCAATACCGCTGTCGCGCAAAGCGCGACGAACACTCCCCCTCTCCTGCCGGGAGAGGGCACGGGGTGAGGGTTCGGACCGCGACGATCACCGTCGAAGCCTCAAAACAATCACTTCCCCTCTCCTTGATGCCCTATGGGTTCGCCGGGAGAGAGTTCGGGATTCGGGTTCGAACTGCAGTGATGACCACCGAAGCCGAAAAACCATCACGCCCACGCAAGGTGGCAAGCCAAACTTGCTTCCGCGCGAACCGCCAAGTTTAACGACAAATTCGTTTCAACGATAGCGGGTTGGGTCAGAAATTCCTGCGTTGGCGAATCCTTCTGCGCGCAAACGGCAGGCGTCGCAGTGTCCGCATGCCCTGCCCTCCTCGTCGGCGGAATAGCAGGAGACGGTTTCAGCGAAGTCGATTGCAAGACGCAGCCCTTCGCGCGCGATGTCTGCCTTGCTCATTCTCATCAACGGCGCATGGACATGAATCCCGGCACCCTCGACTCCGGAGCGTGTCGCGAGATTTGCCAAAGCCTCGAATGAATCGATGAACTCGGGACGACAATCCGGATAGCCCGAGTAGTCGACCGCGTTGACGCCGCAGAAAATGTCGTTGGCACCAAGAACTTCTGCCCAACCAAGAGCGATCGACAGCATGATTGTGTTGCGCGCAGGCACATAGGTAACGGGAATGCCCTCGCCACCTTGCTCCGGGACATCGATATCGGCAGTCAGCGCCGAGCCACCGATCGAGCGCAGATCAACGCTGACCGTCTTGTGGGCGATGGCGCCCTGAATTTTCGCGAGCTTCGCTGCTGCCATCAACTCCGAGGAATGACGTTGACCGTAGGCGACGCTAAGCGCGTAGCAGTCGAATCCACGCTCACGTGCGAGTGCCAGGGTCACGGCAGAATCCATGCCGCCAGACACCAGCACAACGGCCGATTTTTTCAATACGTTGCTCATGATTTCCTCTTCGATTCATTGCGCACACGCGGCGGCGCGGGAATCAGATATTCCGGATGCCGGCGCGTGCCGCAGGCGCCATGACATCGATGGGTTGATTGGATCCAAAAGCGTTGCGATTCAGTCGCGTGGCTGACGATTATTGTCGCTTGATGGGAGCACCCGTTCGGCTTTCAAAAAGTGATTCTTGCCCGCAAAGAGAAGACAATCCGCCATCTTGCTTCGCACAAAAGGCGGCACTTCTCCCGATTGACGCGCCATCGTGAGGCTTGCCTCAACTGCCAGCTTCGCCGTTCGTTGAGGCTTTAAGCCTCCGCGGTCTGATCCTGTCCAAACTCTAGCGTCCGGGCTGATCGCCCCAGAGCACCTTGTGCAACTGCATCTGGAAGCGAACAGGCAATCGATCCTTGATGATCCAGTCGGCAAGATCACGCGGCGCAAGCTTTCCTTGAACGGGCGAAAACAATACCGGACAACGTGACGTCAGATCATGTTCTTCGACGCGTGCGACAGACCAGTCGTAGTCAGCCCGGTCCGCGAGGACCATCTTGATTTGATCATGGGGCTGCAAATGTTCGAGATTGCTCCACAGATTTCGCGCCACTTCACCGGAGCCCGGAGCTTTGAGATCCATGACCTTGCGAACGCGGGGATCGACCTCGGAGATATCCAGCGCACCCGACGTCTCCAACGATACTTCGTAACCGACGTCACATAGGGCTTCAAGCAAAACCAGGCAGCGCTTCTGCGCCAGCGGCTCACCGCCGGTCACACAGACATGATGAGTACCAGAGTTGGCCACGGTTGCCAAAATCTCGTCAATCTCCTGCCACTCTCCGCCGTGAAACGAATATTCCGTATCGCACCACACGCACCGCAATGGACAACCGGTCAGGCGAATAAATACCGTCGGCCAGCCAACGCTGTCCGATTCGCCTTGAAGCGAGTAGAAAATTTCAGTCAGACGAAGACGCCGGCTTGAGGCCGGCGTCGAGGGTGTTTCCTGATCTTCAACGGGCAGATTCATCAGCGCGAATGGAGCACCCGATCAGCGCCGATTTTCGAGCTGGAGCGCGCGTAGTCTGCCTTGCGCGAGTCGAGCAACGGTCGTGTTTGGGTAAATTTTTACTACATTGTTCAAGGTGCTTTCTGCCACATCCCACTGCTTGAGCTCGTATTGGCAATAGCCTGTCTTGAGCAAGGCATCGGGTGCCTTTTGATTTTGCGGGAAACGTGTGAGCAACGTGGTGAAAGTATCCAGTGCGACTCGATAATTCTGAGTCACGTAGTACGACTCGCCAAGCCAGTAATAAGCATTGCCGGTCAGCTCAGCATTCGGATACTGATCGATAAAGGTCTGAAAGCGTCGCGCGGATTCCGAGTAACGTCCGTCCTTCAGTGCCGAGAATGCTTCATCGTAGCTGCGCTTTTCGGCTTCCGGATCGGCCGCACTGCTTTGATCCATCGGAAGCGCGACATCCTGGTCAGTGCTGGCAGGGAGATCAGCCGAATTCATCGGAGCCAGCTCTGCATCGGCCGGTGTCAAATTTGAAACCGACGGATCTGCCTGAGTCGGATTGCCTAGCTGAATATCCTGCAATCCGGCATTTTGGTCAGAATTGGTCGCTGCCGAAGGTGCAGCAGCACCGCTGCGACTGCCTTCAATACGACCCAGGCGTGAATCAAGATCAATGTATTGATCCTTGGCACGCTGCTGACCTTCGCCGAGTTGGTGACGCAGCTCTTCGACTTGGCCTTGCAATGCCTGGACTTGCGATTGCAGTGCCTGATTCTGGTTGACCAGATCAACACTACCCTGACCGCCTGCAGCCTGCTGCTCAAGACGCTGGACACGCTCGGAGAGACTCAGTCGCTCAGCATGTACAGGCGTAGCAAAAACAGCAGCGGTCAAAAAGACCGCTGCTGCGATGGTGTAGCTAACACTTGAATAGCGATGAGACATCAGTTCGCGCTGGAGTAAACGATTTCAACGCGGCGATTCTTCGACCAAGCGGATTCGTCGTGGCCACGATCGACCGGACGCTCTTCGCCATAGCTGACGACATTGAGTTGACCCATCGACGCACCGGCAGAACTGAGAGCGCTCTGCACAGCATTGCCGCGACGCTCGCCGAGGCCGAGGTTGTACTCACGCGTGCCGCGCTCATCGGCATTGCCTTCGAGATTCACGCGCGCATTCGGGAACTGACGCAGGTATTCAGCATGGCAGGCGATCTGCGCGCTGAACTCCGGCTTGATCTCGGTGCGATCCAGATCAAAGTAGACGACCCGCTGGCGCAGGCAGGAGTCGGTATCAAGATCACCTGGCTGGTAACGACCGCTTTCGGAAACCGGAGCAGTGTCGGTGACCGGAGCGCGCTCGACAGGCTTGTCGGTCTTGACGACTTTCTTGGCGCAGGCTGCAACGCCGGCGACGAGCATTACGGAAAAAAGGATTCGTGATGCGTTATTCATTGGTATTCCCCTACATCGGTTGTTATGGGTGCGGCGGATTCTATGGGACAGCTGTGGTTTGTTTTTATAGATTAACTTTGCTAGCGAGCAGCATTTGCGACAACATTTAACGTTGACGGAACGGACCCCAAGCCGGCTCCCGCACATCTCCATCGGCGAGCACCAGTCGTTGTCGCACCCGACCGTCGGTAGAGACCGCATACAACACGCCGCGAGATCCTTCAGTCGCGGCGTAGATGAGCATGCTGCCATTAGGAGCGAAACTGGGTGATTCATCCACATTACCTGGAGAAATCTCGCTGTAGCTTCCCGTAGCGCGGTCGAAAACCGTAATACGATACACGTTTCCATTACCCTGCGCCATGGCGACTTTCTTGCCATCACAGCAGATCGTGGCTCGCGCATTGTACTGGCCTTGGAAGGTCAAACGAGTGGCATTACCGCCTGCCGTCGACACCTCGTATAACTGCGGTTTACCTGAGCGGTCCGAGGTAAATACCAGACTGCGACCATCCGGCATCCAGGCCGCCTCCACATCGATCGCAAAATGGTTGGTAAGACGTGTTTTCTTGCGCGTCGCCAGATCCATGACGTAAATATCCGGATTACCCTCAAATGACAGGTTCATGGCCAGTTTGCTGCCATCGGGCGAAAACGCCGGGCCGCCATTGATCCCTTTCAACGCGGAAACAAGTTCTCGCGATCCGGTTGAAAGATCCTGCACGTAAATCGAGGAATTGCCCCTTTCGAACGAGACATAGGCAAGCTTTCTGCCATCCGGCGACCAAGACGGCGACATCAGCGGCTCGCGCGAACGCACGACCACTTGCGGATTGAAGCCATCCGAGTCGGCGACCATCAAGGCGTACTGGGTATTCTGGCCAAGCCCGACCGAGGTGACATAAGCGATGCGCGTCCAGAAAGCACCGCGAACACCGAGAATCTTCTCGTAAATGAGATCGGCAATCTGATGGGCCACATCGCGCATGGCCGTGCGCTGGCCGCTGATGGCCAATCCAATCATGCGTGACTGGCGGGCAACGTCGAAAAGTTCGAACTCGACACGCAAGGCACCATCACCCGCATCGGTGACGCGCCCGACGACCAGATAATTTTGCTTGAGCAATCGCCAGGTCCCGTAATTGACCTCGGATTCCCGGGTCGGGAATTCCACGATATCGCGCTTGGCCAAGGTGAAGAATTTTCCGGATCGCGCAAGATCGGCGCGTACGATCTCGGCGACATCGGTTTCCGGCGGCAGACCTGCGCCTTCAAAGGCGAATGGCACGACGGCAACCGGATCGGCGGTGCGACTGCCGTCGGTAATGTCGATGCTCAAACCCTGAGCCATCGCTGCACCGCCAAAGGCGAGCAGCATCAAGGCGAGTCCGAGGCGAGTTAGGGTTCGCATATTCATCAGGTAATTATCCTTGGCCGTCATATTTAAAACTGAATGTGATGTGGCGAGTGAACACTTTTTCATAGCCTCGATAAGGCAAGGGTGCAGCGCGCATTACCGCCTGCTCGATCGAGGCGCGCGCAGCGGGATCGGCATTGCAAGGTGAAGTGACTTTCGCCGAGATCACATCACCGCCGGGAATCTGTGCGATTGACAAGGTGCAGCGCAGTCCGGGCGGGATCGACTCCGGCCGATTCCAGTTCTTTGTCACCGCCGATTGGATGGCTGCGGCGTAACGTGCGGTCAAGTCATTGTACTGGCCTTCAGCACCGCTTTGTGCCTGCTTGGATTCTTGTCCCTTCAGCTCGTTGAGGCGGTCTTTTTCAGCGCTCAACCCTTGCGCCAATGCTGCGCCAACAGAGACGAGAAACATCAAGGCGAAACCAAGGCGAGTTAGGGTTCGCATATTCACCTGGTGATTATCCTTGACCGTCGTATTTGAAGTTGAATGTAATTTCGCGACTGAAGACTTTTTCATATCCTCGATAGGGCAAAGGCGCTGCCCGCATCACCGCTTGTTCGATCGACGAGCGTGCCGACGCGTCAGCATTGCACGGCGAGGTGACATGGGCCGAGATGACGTCGCCACCGGGAATCTGCACGATCAGCAAGGTACAACGCAAACCGGCTGGGATCGACTCCGGGCGGTTCCAGTTTTGTGTCACCGCCGACTGTATTGCAGCAGCGTAACGCGCAGTCAAATCATTGTCTTGGCCGTTCGCGCCGGTTTGAGCCTGTTTGGATTCCTGTTCCATCAGTTCGTTGAGGCGATCTTGTTCGGCATCCTGCTGATCCGCGAGACGCCGATCCTGCAATTGTTTGAGTCGCTCTTTTTCCAGGTTTTTCCGCTTTTCAGCATCGGCAAGCTGCTTGCGCACCTGATCCAACTCCTTCTGTCGAGCGGTCTCCTGCTTTTCCTGTTCGAGCAAAATTTGTTCGCGGCGACTCTTTTCTTCCTGCTCTTTTTTCAGCTCATCGGCTTTCTGTTCGGCAAGCGCCGCGACACGTTGTTGTTCGATCAAGTCGCGCTTCGGCGGCTCGGGCGGAGGAGTGGTATCAGTCTTGGGTTTCGATTCCTCCACTTTCGGAGGTGGAGGCTTGGGCGGCGTCGGTTTGCGCGCCGACTTTCGAGACGTCGGCTTTGGCGCACTGGTCGGACCGACCAGACTTGCCTGGATAATCGGCCCTGGCATGACAACGACGCGGGTCTCCGTTGTCCAGAGCAGACCGAGCCCGATCAAGCCGATCAGCAATCCGTGCAAGAGCAACGAATAGAGGACTGCGCGCGCCCTGTCGGAAAGACTCTCCTTCATGGGTTTCAGCGCTTTCCTTCGGGCGGCGTTGGCTGGCTCATGAGTCCGACTTTCGGCGCACCGGCCTGCTGCAACAACACCATCGCCGCGTAAATGCGACCGTATTCAACTCGCTCATCACCACCGATCATGACCGGTACCTGTGGATTTTGACGCACGAACGCCGAAACCTTGTTGACCAGGGTTTCCTCATCAACCGGCTCGCGAGCCGTTGCCCCGATGGTCAGAAAATACATGCCATCCTTGTCCACACTGACAATGACGGGTTCCTTGTCATTCTGGATCGCGGTCGCGTTGGATTTCGGCAGTTCAATATCGACGCCGAGATTCATCAGCGGCGCGGTAACCATGAAGATGATCAGCAATACCAGCATCACGTCGATATACGGCACAACGTTGATCTCGGCCTTGAGCTTGCGGCGTTTGCGATTGCGATAACTCTGCATCAGGCGACTCCAGACTCGAAAATTCGCGCAGCTTGAACACGCTCGGCTGGATAAAACGCAGGCAAGTGCCAAACAGGGTTCTCAATCATCGGTATGCGCCTGACGCTGCAGGATCGATGAGAACTCTTCGGTAAACGTTTCGTAGCGAAGGGCGACCCGCTCGACTCGCGTGGCAAAACGGTTGTACGCCCAGACGGCTGGAATCGCAGCGAACAGACCCATCGCGGTCGCGATCAGTGCCTCTGAAATACCGGGAGCCACCATGGCAATGGTCGCTTCCTTGACGTTGGCCAGGCCCTGGAAGGCAATCATGATGCCCCAAACCGTACCGAACAGGCCGACATAGGGGCTGATCGAACCGACATTGGCGAGAAATTCCAGATTCTGCTCCAAGCGTTCGACTTCGCGCGACTGCGAAACTCGCATCGCCCGTTGTGCGCTTTCAAGCAGGATTCTCGAATCAACGCTGCGGCGTTGGCGCTGACGGGCAAATTCGCGAAATCCGGCTTCGAAAATTGCCTCCATGCCACCGATCGGCTCTCCACTGGCATTGACGTCCTTGAACAACGCGGCAAGGTCGGATCCAGACCAGAAGCGCTCTTCGAACTCGTTCGAACTGGAGTCTGCGCGGTTGATCATTGTCATCTTGCGAAAGATGATGACCCACGAAAGCAACGAGAAAAGGATCAAAACGAACAGGACAAACTTGACCGGCAGGCTTGCCCCCCAGATCAGCGCAAAAACGTTGAGTTCATGATTCATGGTTGATTGATCTCTTGGAGCAGGAATTCAGGCATGGGATGGGGCGTCCAGCGTTCGGCATCGATACAGGCGATGCGAACATTGGCACTGACCAGCAAAAGCGCGGGATCAGCATCGGGATGCAGCGATTGTTCAACTTTGAAGCTTGCGCTACGCACCTCACTCACGTTAACGGTCGCCTGCAGAAGATCATCAAGCCGGGCGGGCTTGAAGAATCGCAGATCCATACTGTGGACGACAAAGATGATTCCATTCTGCTTGCGCAGACTGACCTGATCGATACCTTTGGCGCGCAACCACTCTGTTCGCGCACGCTCGAAGAATCGCACGTAGCTGGCGTGATAAACGACACCGCCAGCATCGGTATCTTCCCAGTACACACGCAAAGGCCAGATGAACGGGGAGGTTTGCGAGGTCACTGCGCGTGATTCCGCTCAATAGCGGGCCAACGCCCGATCATGTCGCCTCCTCGTCAAACAGGCCGCCGCTCGGAACATCAGCTCGACCGCGTGGCGGTTTCAGGCCGAGATGCTGCCAAGTGCGCTGGGTCACCATGCGCCCACGTGCGGTACGGATGAGGAAACCTTGCTGGATCAAATAGGGTTCGATGACGTCTTCAAGCGTGCCGCGCTCCTCGCTCAAGGCGGCAGCCAGCGACTCGACACCCACCGGACCGCCATCGAAAAAATCGATGATGGTCTGCAACATGCGGCGATCCAGCGCATCGAAACCTTCGGCATCGACTTTCAGCATATCCAGCGCATCCCGCGCAACGGCGCAGGTAATCTCACCTTGGGCGCGAATTTCGGCGAAATCACGAACACGCCGCAGCAGGCGATTGGCGATACGTGGCGTGCCGCGCGAGCGCCGCGCGATCTCGACCGCACCTTCGACATCACAGACCACGCCGATGATCTTTGCCGCACGCTGGACAATCAGGGTCAATTCGGCCGGTGAATAGAACTCAAGCCGCTGGACGATGCCAAAACGATCGCGCAACGGTGCGGTGAGCAAGCCTGCACGGGTGGTCGCGCCAATCAGCGTGAACGGCGGCAGATCGAGCTTGATTGAGCGCGCAGCCGGGCCTTCGCCGATCATGATGTCAATCTGGAAATCTTCCAGCGCCGGATAGAGAACTTCTTCGACTACGGGTGACAGTCGATGGATTTCGTCGACAAACAGCACATCACGAGGCTGAAGATTGGTCAGTAACGCCGCGAGATCGCCAGCGCGCTCGAGCACCGGACCCGAGGTACTGCGCAAATTCACACCGAGTTCGTTGGCGATGACATGCGCGAGGGTGGTCTTGCCAAGTCCGGGTGGCCCGAAAATCAATACATGATCAAGCGCACCAGCACGCCGCCGTGCAGCCTCGATGTAGATCGACATCTGCTCACGCACCGTCTCCTGCCCGAGATACTCGGCCAGGCGCTGCGGTCGGATGTTGGCTTCAATCTGCTCGTCTTCGCTGTCAGCGGCGGCGGCGATCAGGCGGTCGGTCATTGGGGGGCCGGGATTCGGAATTGGGGAATCGGTATTCTTCAACGCGGATTATCGTCGGCCTGTCGCTTTCGCGATAGCAGGTTGATAGCTGTGAGCCCGATCCTCCCAGTAAAGCACATGCTGCGCGCCCTTCCGAATATCGAAACCCGAAACTTATCAAAGCTTATTTTCGTTTCCCGGCAGCTCAGATCTCCACCTGCGTCCCGAGCTCGATCAGGCGATTGCCGGGAATCTGGAAAAATGCCGTCGCCGAGGTGGCGTTGCGCGAGAGGAATTCGAACAGGCGATCGCGCCAGAGCATCATGCCGGGGCGGTCCCCTGCAATGATGCTTTCACGACTCAGGAAGAACGTGGTGTCCATCATCTCGAATGGAAATCCGCATTGGGACACGCTCATCAGAGCGGCCGGAATATTCGGATCCTCCGAAAAACCGTAGCGCAAGGTGACCACATAGAAGTCATCCGCCAAGGCCACCACGGATTTGCGATCTTCGGGTTCGGCGACCGGCTCATCGAGGATATCGACGGTCAGAATGACGTTGCGCTCGTGCAGCACCTTGTTGTGTTTGAGATTGTGCAGCAAGGCGTTGGGCACACCCTCTGGATTGGAGGTCAGAAACACTGCGGTACCCGACACCCTAACCGGCGGATGCGCGCTGATTGAGGCGATGAATGGCTCCAGCGCGAGCCCGGCGCGTTTGACCTCGCGCATGACCAGCTCCTTGCCGCGACGCCAGGTCATCATCAGTGCGAACACGAGTACACCGAGAGCCAGTGGGAACCAGCCACCGTAAATAAATTTGTCGGCAACCGCCGTGAGCAGCAACGAATCGACACCAAGGAAGATCAGCCCGACCGGAATGACCTTCACATAACTCCAGCGCCAGATGCGACGCGCGACGATAACCACGAGCAAGGTGTTGATCAGCATCGTTCCAACCACAGCCAAACCGTAGGCGCTGACCAGATTGGCTGAAGAGCGGAAGCCGAGGACAACGGCAATCGTCAACACGAGCAGGATGCGATTGATCCAAGGCAGATAGATCTGGCCCTCTTGATCACTGGAGGTATGCAAAACCTGCATGCGTGGCAGATAGCCAAGCTGGACTGCCTGGCGTGCCATCGAGAAGGTTCCTGAAATAACCGCCTGCGACGCAACGATCGTTGCCATGGTCGCCAGCACGATCATCGGAATCAGCAGACTGGGCGGAACCAGCAGATAGAACGGGTTGTCCGCCGTACTTGGATCGGAAAGGACCAAGGCACCCTGCCCCAGATAGTTGAGCATCAGGCACGGCAGCACGACAAAAAACCAGACCAGGCGGATCGGTTTCTTGCCGAAGTGACCGATATCCGAATAGAGCGCTTCAGCGCCGGTGATCGAAAGAACCACCGCACCCATCGCAAATATTCCTAATTTTCCGTTGTGAACAAAAAACATGAAAGCGTGATGCGGTACCAATGCGTTGAGAACACTGGGATCTCGCATGATGCCGAGCACGCCGAGGGTACCCAGAGTGGCGAACCAGACGAGGGTAACTGGCGCGAACAAGGGGCCGATTCGACTGGTGCCATGCTTCTGGATAGAGAACATGCCGACCAGAATCAACACCGTGATTGGCACCACGTAGTGTGCCGAGGCTGGACTCAGCACTTCGACACCCTCAACGGCAGAAAGCACAGATATCGCCGGCGTCACCACGGCATCGCCGAAAAACAGCGACGTGCCGAACAGACCGATGACCATGACGATCCAGCGCGAACGAATCCTTTTCACACCGCGCTGAGCCAGCGCCATCAGGGCCATCACGCCGCCCTCGCCTTTGTTGTCGGCACGTAGGATAAAGGTGGCGTATTTGATCGAGACCACGGTGATCAGTGACCAGAAGATCAGCGAAAGCACGCCCAAGACGTTTTCCCGAGCGACTGCAACGCCATGCTGGCCGAACGCTTCACGAAATGCGTACAGCGGACTCGTACCGATATCGCCATAGACGACACCTATAACGAGGAAACAGAGGGTCGCCAGACGCTTGCGGCTGTCGGCTTCTACTTCAGTGGATTGGGTCATGCCGATCGATTGCCCTGGTATTTCTGCTGATAGGAAACAGCGTGGATGAAGCTCTGAAATTTTCCCGAGAATTCATCGGAGATCCGGTTGAATACGCGTTTCGCGCTGCAAATTCTGCTCGGGATCATCGCAATGCCGCCCTGAGCGCCTTGCGGATGATGTCCTCGGCGCTGTCGCCAGGCGCACTGGCATCCTTGACCAGGCGAGCGATCTCGTTCGGCTTGTAGCCAAGCGACTGCAAGGCAACGCTGGCTTCGCTCAACGGATCCTTCGGCAGCGCGGCGAACGCGGCGGATGATGCCGCACCCACCAGACCATCCACCCGATCGCGTAACTCGACAATCATGCGCTCGGCGGTTTTCTTGCCAATGCCCGGAATGCGCGTCAGCGCTGCGATGTCGCCACTCTGCACGAAGCGGGCGAAATCGTCCGCCGAGACCCCCGAGAGAATCGCCAAGGCGATCTTGGCACCAATTCCGCTGACTTTTTGCACCGCGCGAAACAATGCGCGTTCGGACTCGAGCAAAAACCCGTACAGGGCGACCGAATCTTCCTTGACCGCGTAATGCGTGCACAAGGTAACCGGTTGGCCCGGATCGGGGAGATCGTAAAACGTCGACATCGGTGCTTCGAGTTCATAGCCAACACCGCCGACATCGACGAGAAGCCACGGCGGCTGCTTCGAAACGAGGATTCCCTGCAAACGACCAATCATCGACGACGCCTCCAGGCACTTCTTGGAATGCCGAGACGCTCGACACTGGATCGGGTATGCGCGTGGGTCAGCGCAATCGCCAACGCATCTGCCGCATCGGCTTGCAGTTTACCCGGTATGTTGAGGAGTACGCCGACCATGTGCTGAACCTGGGCCTTGTCCGCGCCACCTCCGCCGACGACCGCTTGCTTGACCTCCTTGGCGGCATATTCAGCCAGGCTCAAACCCTTGTTGACGACGGCGCAGATCGCCGCGCCACGGGCCTGACCTAGCTTGAGCGCCGAATCGGGATTGCGCGCCATGAACACGCGCTCGATGGCGGCTTCGATCGGCGCGTGCGTATCGATAAAAACGGAGACCTCATCGAAGATCTGTTTCAGGCGCTCGTGAAACGTCTCGTTGCCAAGCACGTTGATGGCCGCGTGGAAAACATGATGGGAGCGCCCGTCCTCACCGACATCGATGATACCGATGCCGGTGCGTTGACTACCCGGATCGATGCCCAGAATGCGAATCATGAGGAACCCTCCTCGGTAAAACGCCCACCATCAAGGAAGCGCGCGGTCATCTCCGCCACATCACTGGAAAAAGCCAAACCCGTGTGCGTGTACGGAACCACACGATGTTCCGCGATCCCTTCGAGTCGAGTTTCGTCGACGCTGACGGTGCCATCGTGCGGTGATTTGAGCGCACCGAGCACGCTGCCAAGCCCGATCGGCGTACTGCCGGCGATCACGCCAACCGATCGCTGACCGCGCCACGCGGCAAGGCCTTCACGCAGAATTTCGGCACTTTGTCCCATCAACCAATGGCCACCCGGCAGACCGCGCAAGCGTCCGGCCGCAGAACTGCCATTGAGCGGCGAACCAAGACAGACAATGCGCCCATCCGGAAGATCATCGTGACTGGCTGCCACATGCACGGCAAGCATACCGCCCAGACTATGCCCGACAATGTGAACCTTGCGCCCCGCGTGACTGCGCCAGTGATCGGCGAGACGCGAAGCAGAATCGGCCCAACTACCGACCACACTGGGATAGTCAGGCGTATCGACCGTGAAACCGGCTGCGCGCAATCGCCGTGCCAGCGGCAACATGGCGATGCCACGCATCCAGATGCCGTGCAGCACGATGACATGATCGCCGGTTGAGGTTTGCATCAGTCTTCAGAGATTGCCTTATTGGCTAGCCACGGCCCTACTCGGACGCCGGCTCGATCACCGCGACATGCAACTCGGCGAGTTGGTTGACTGCGATCGGCGAAGGCGCATCGGTCATCAGATCCTGCGCACTCGCGGTTTTAGGAAACGCGATGACATCGCGAATTGATTCAGTACCGGCCATCAGTGCAGCAATGCGATCGATGCCGAAGGCAATACCCCCATGCGGAGGTGCTCCGAAGCGCAATGCTTCGAGCAGGAATCCGAATTTGGCCTCAGCCTCTTCGGCGCCAATGCCAAGCAACTCGAATACCGCACTCTGCATGTCGGTGCGATGGATTCGGATTGAGCCACCACCGATCTCGTTACCATTGAGGACCATGTCATAGCCACGCGACACCGCATTCGCCGCATTGGCCTTCAGATCAGCCACATCATCAATCTTTGGCGCCGTGAACGGATGATGCAGGGCGACGAAACGATTCGCCTCGGCATCGAACTCGAACATCGGAAAATCAACCACCCAAAGCGGCTTCCACGAATTTTCCACCAGACCAAGATCGCGCGCGACTTTGATACGCAAGGCACCGAGGAATTCCGAAACCGTCTTCCACGGGCCTGCTCCAAACAAGATCAGATCGCCGGTTTGCGCAGCGGTTGCCTTGAGCACGCCGTCGAGCGCGGCGTCATCGAGAAACTTGGCCACCGGCGAGTTGATGCCTTCACGCCCCTTGGCCAGATCATCGACACGCAACCATGCGAGACCTTTGGCGCCGTATTTCGCCGCGTAAACGCCAAGGTCATCGATTTGCTTTCGTGTGAATGCCGCACCGCCAGGCACCCGCAAAGCAGCAACACGCCCCGCCGGATCGTTGGCGGGACCACTGAACACCTTGAATTCAACTTGGGCGACATACTCGGCGATATCGACGAGTTCGAGCGTGATGCGCAGATCTGGCTTGTCCGACCCGTAACGCGTGATCGCCTCGACATAGCTCATGCGCGGGAACGCGCCACCAAGATCGACGTCGGAAACTTCCTTGAATACATGCCGGATCATTTCCTCGACAGCATCCTGCACATCGCGTTCGCCGACGAAAGCAAACTCCATGTCGAGCTGGGTGAATTCGGGCTGGCGATCGGCGCGCAAATCCTCATCGCGGAAACAGCGGGCAATCTGATAATAGCGATCGAAACCGGCAACCATCAGCAATTGCTTGAACAGCTGCGGAGACTGCGGCAAGGCATAGAACTCGCCGGCATGCACGCGGCTCGGCACGAGATAATCACGCGCACCCTCGGGCGTCGCCTTGGTCAGAATCGGGGTTTCGATATCCTGGAAATCACGCGCATCAAGATAGTGGCGCAGGGCTGAAACCAGGCGAGTACGCATGCGCATTTTGCGCTGCATGTCGGCAGTGCGCAGATCAAGATAGCGATACTTGAGGCGGGTTTCCTCAGACGGTGTTTCGTGGAGGGCAAATGGCAGCCCTTCGGCCTTGTTCAGAATTTCGACTGATTCGCCGACTACTTCGACTTGACCACTACGCAGCTTTTCGTTGGCGGCAATTCGTCGACGCACCGTGCCGGAAATACGCAAACAATATTCATAGCCAAGCTCGCCGGCCT
>JBBSVJ010000014.1:0-28794 GCA_038233665.1 Lysobacterales bacterium | reverse complement strand
GTGGACATTTCCGGTCCCAGTGAAATTCAGTATTCCGAATTTGTGCACCGAGTTGGCAGGCTCGCTGACCCACGAGCGAAAATCGCCCAGGGTGGCAGGCGAGCGCACGGTGTACGCGATGCGCAGGTCGCCATCGCGAATGGACTGCTGACCGGGAAGCTCGAAGACGACGGCTTCCAGATTTGCGCCGTTGAGATGCTTGATGTGGAGTGAAGGCGTCGTCAGCGGCCCTGCCACGACTCTCGCTTGAAGCTGTGGATGGACAAAGATCGGCTCGCGCACATTCGGCCCGCCGGTGCCCACAGCGGCGTTCAGCGCTTTGTCGTTGAAGTTGGCGTCGAGCAGGATGTTTGTGGTTGCCAAGCCGGGCGCTGCCGCGAGGCAAAACCCGAGCAGCGATAACCAGACCAGCCCCCTGGCGAAAGAACTTTTCATTGCAGCACCCCTCGAAACTGTCAGTAGAACGATCAGGTTGCCCGGGGTGGCGCGAAAAGTTCTCCGGAAGGTGTCAGGGAGTTGTCAAGAAACTATCAAGCTGAGGCAGGGCGGGGTTTTGCGGGCTGATTTCTGCGCTCCGAAGAGCGCAGAAACTACTGAAAGGCAGCGCTTGGCATGGCAAGAATGCCACCCAAATTTGCCGAATCGGGTTGTTTGATCGATACATTTCCGGGCGACGAACCGGTTTTCGTACGCGTCACGTCGGCAAGTTGGGCGAGCAGACCGAAGCCCTCGGTAGCGGCAATTTGTGAAAGGCGCAGCAGGCGTTCATCGCGTTCATCGCCATCAGCCAGCCCGGCGAGAATCCATTCGGCGTGGAGCTGCTGTGCACGATTGCCCGATTGCAGCACTGGTTCGCGAACGCGATCTATTACCGACTTCGCGGACTCCTTGTCGCCAGCGGCCAGCGCGGTTTCGGCACCAATCAAGGCCGCAAACTGCGCATCCCGGTCTTCACCGAGTCGGCTGAATTCACTTTCAATCGCCTCCAGCCTGACGCGCAGGCGATCTGAGCCGGGGGACTGGCGTAACTCGATGCGCAACAGCAGAAGATCGGTCGCCAGCACCCAGGCGCGGGCGCCCGCTTGCTGACGCAGATCGCGTGCCTGTTGGTACTGCTTCACCGCGCCAACCGCATCGCCGGCGACCTCCGCCACCCGCGCCGAGGCGGCGAGCACGGCCGCTCTGCGCATCGGCGAACCTTGATCGGCAAATTGATTGACCTCGGCAAGGGCCGCCGCGGCACGAACCACATGACCGCGAAGCAGCTCCAGTTCGGCTCGTGAAGCGCTCACTTGCAGGGCAAAGTCAATCGCGTCAGCACCGACTAGCACGGTAAAGGCTTCGTCGAAATGGGTGATCGCCGCATCGAGTTCACCGAGTTCGCGTTCTACGATGCCGAGGTTGAAGGCGGCGCGTCCGACTTCGATTGCCGAACCCGATTTGCGTTGACGTTCGAGCACCTGTGCGTGCGCTTCTCGCGCCTGTCGATTGCGCCCGCGGCGCGCGGCGACAGCCGCCACGCTGGACAGCGCTGCCGTCTCTCCGCGCGGATCTTCACTATCGCGAAACAGCGTTGCGCTGCGCGAAAACGACGTTTCGGCTTCATCGAGGCGCCCGAGTTGCACGAGCAGAACACCGCGGTTGAGCAATGCAATCGCCTCGCGCTTGTGATCGCCGCTGCGGTTGGCGATTTCAATCGCCTGATTGAGCGTGTGGCGTGCCGCATCAAGCGTGCCAGCCTTGGTGTAAGCGAGTCCAAGTGCTGTATTGATATCGATCAACAGCTCAGGCTCGGCGGCTTTTTCCGCTGCCCTCAGCAAGGTTTGCATGCGTTCACCCGCTTGCGCAGCTTTGCCCCGATCAAGATCGAGCTGGGCGGACTCAAGCTCGGCGCGACGTTGTTGACCCTGTCGACCCTGTACAGCAAAGCCGCTGATCGCTGTTGCGAACGCGCGTTCGGCAAGCGCTATGTCGGCGCGTTCGCGCGCGACGGTGCCGGCGAGCAAGGCGAGATCCGGTGTTGCGATGGCGATGTGCGATTCCAGCGCGTGCAAGGTTTGCTCGCTCTCGCCGCGGTTCTGCTCGATCGCACTGCGCAGCTGCCACGCCGAGACGAGGGATTGTGCAGGGAAGCGATCCGGTGTTTCGAAAATTGGCTTGAGCAATCCGAGCGCGTCTTCGGGCTTTTCCTGACTGATCGCCAGCCGTGCGCTCGGCTCGCGCAGCGCGACATCGACAATCCAGGGCGCACGCTGAGCCAGTTCCGCCAGCGTGGTTTGCGCCGCCTGCCATTGACGCGCATCCAATTGCCAATCGATCAACGCGATCGTGTTGCCGACATCTTCGGGGACGAGATGATGGTAGGCGCGAAGGGCGGCCATGGCTTCCGTGCTTGCGCCGGACAAGTTGGCGCGCTGCGCATCGAGCAACAGATGCGCAGGTGTCGAATGCACGCGCGTGTCCGATGCGGGGTTGGTCAGCAGCGCTTTTGCCGAAGCCCAGTCACCAGCGCGCCGATCCGCACGTGCCTGCAACAGGCGCAAGGATACCGGCGCATCAAGATCCGTGAGAGCCAGACGAAAGCCCTCGCGAGCACTTTCAAGCTCATCCCGATCCAGCGCCAGCGCGGCATTGGCCAGCGACTCAAGTGCCGCACTGTCACTCGGCCAGCCAGGTTGCGAAATGGCGTGCGGTGGCAACTCAAGCGCAGCCCGCACGGCCGCGATCAATGCGTTGCTGCGGGAGGCAAAATTGCCTGATACCGCCTCACCTTGATGAATCAAACGGTTGTCAGCCGCGTACAGACCCCATGCGCCCGACCCTGCAATGCGCATCTGCATGGGTCCATTACTCGATTCACCCAGCGAGGCGACCAAGTTTGGATCCAGCACGATCACATCTTCATCGGCACGCAATCGCAGTCGTAGAATCGCTGCTTCCGCAGCGCGCTCGGGAGCACCCTTGATCGCAACAATCGGACGCGTTCCTGGGGCGGCCGTCGTGGTATCACCTGCCTTCTCGGGCGAACGCATCAAGAGCGTCGATGCACCAACCAAACCAATCGCCAACAGGATCCCGGCGGCGATCATCAACCGCCAACGCGGGTGCCTGAGAGGTTTCGTTAAGCGGTCTGGTTCAGTCGATGAGAAGGACTCCGTGGTTCGCGATTTTTCGTGATCGTCAGCGTCGACGGGCGCGGCGGCTGGTGATGGCGAGAGGCGCACAATCGGCGCGATGAACGTGTAGCCACGACGATGCCGAGTCTCGATGAAACGCGGATTCTGGGCGTCGTCATCAAGCGCCTGACGCAATTCGCTCAAGGTCTGCGGAATCACGTTGACCGAGAGCGCGTGGTGACCCCACAACGCATCCATCAATTGATCGCGGGTCACCACTGCAGGTGCTGTTTCGATCAGATGCTGCAATACACGAAGCGGTTGTCGGCGCAGCGTGATCGGACCAGCCGGCCCAAGCAACAACTCCCGCTCGGTATCGAGCTCGAATTCGGCAAACTGATAGCGCATCGCGCGAGATTTTCGTGTGGTGAGCGTGTCAGTTGGCAGACTAGCAGATCGGCGTTGTCCGCCACCGCCTGGTTGCTCCAATCACGCTGTGAAACCCCTCAACCAGTACACCGCTGATGTATCGTTCCAATAGCCATTCCGACGACCCTCCGCAGATGCCCGAATCCCCTCCGACCCGCCTGGCTCGCCGCGACTTGCGTACCTTGACCCTTGCCGCGCTCGGCGGGGCGCTCGAGTTCTACGATTTCATCATCTTTGTATTCTTCACCGCCGTCATCGCCAAATTATTCTTTCCTCCGGATACGCCCGAGTGGCTGCGGCAATTGCAGACCTTCGGCATCTTCGCAGCCGGCTATCTGGCGCGACCGCTTGGCGGTATCGTCATGGCGCACTTTGGCGATCGCGTCGGGCGCAAGCGCATGTTCATGCTCAGCGTATTGTTGATGGCCGTGCCGACTCTGCTCATGGGTCTGTTGCCGACCTACGCGGCAATCGGTTTGGCCGCGCCGATTTTGTTGCTGATATTGCGCGTGTTGCAGGGTGCGGCGGTCGGCGGCGAGGTGCCGGGTGCCTGGGTTTTTGTCTCCGAGCACGTGCCTGAATCACGCATCGGATTTGCCTGCGGTACGCTGACCTCGGGCCTCACCTTTGGCATCTTGCTCGGATCGCTGGTTGCCAGCTGGATCAATTCAAGCTGGACCAGCGAGGAAATCCTCGACTGGGCCTGGCGCCTGCCATTCATCATCGGTGGCCTGTTCGGTTTCCTGGCCGTCTGGTTGCGTCGATATCTGGAGGAGACACCGATATTCGAGGAGATGCGCCGCCGCCGCGAGTTGGTCAAGGGCATGCCATTGAAGGTCGTGCTTAAGGGCCATTGGGATGCGGTTATTCGATCGATGCTGATTACCTGGATGCTCACCGCCGGTATCGTAGTGGTCATCTTGATGACGCCGACCCTGGTGCAAAGCCTGTTTGCCATCGCTCCTGCAGACGCCGCATTGGCGAGCTCAATGGCAACCTTTGCACTCTGTATTGGTTGCGTGATCTTCGGCATGGCCGTGGATCGATTCGGCAGCGAACGTGTACTCGTTGTCGGCGCGATCGGACTCGTCATTGCAACAGGGTCACTGTATCGAACCCTGGCCATCGCGCCTGAACATTTCACCTTGGCATTTACGCTGACTGGATTTTTCGTCGGCGTCGTCGGTGCGATCCCGAGTCTGATGGTGCGCGCATTTCCGGCGGCAATCCGATTCTCCGGAATTTCCTTCGCTTACAACATTGCCTATGCAATTTCCGGCGGGCTGACGCCGCTCATTGTCAGCCTGTGGATCCGCGGCGGGGAACCCTTTGCACCGGTCTACTATGTGGCGTTGGCCAGCGGCGCTGGCATCGTTGCTGCGATATGGGCAGCACGATCGAAGTCCACCGTTGCCATGGTCAAGTGATCAGCAGCTGCGCATAATCGGGGCATGACCAACCAACACGATAAACGCGACGCCATCATCATCGGCGCTGGCCACAACGGCCTTGTCTGTGCGACTTATCTGGCCAATGCCGGCTTGAAAGTGACCGTGTTCGAGCGCCGCGATGTCGTCGGCGGCGCGGCGGTGACCGAGGAATTCCATCCCGGATTCCGCAATTCGGTGGCCGCTTACACGGTGTCGCTACTGCAGCCGAAGGTGATTGAGGATCTCGATCTGCATGCGCATGGCTTGCGCATCGTCGAGCGCAAACTCGGCAACTTTCTGCCTTTGCCGGACGGTCGATCCTTGCGCGTTGGCGCGGGTATCACTTATGACGAAGTCGCCAAGTTCTCCAAACGCGATGCCGAGCGGTTGCACGACTACGAGCAACGCCTCGAAGCGATTGCCGATGTGTTGCGCGCGCTCGCGATGGAGCCGCCACCGAATATCACCGATGCAGGTTGGTGGAAGGCGATTCCGGAACTGGTACGCGCGGGCAAACTTGGCAAGCGACTGCACAAACTCGATGTCGGTTTGCGCCAGGAGCTGCTCGATCTGTTTACTATTTCGGCATCCGAATATCTGGATCGCTGGTTCGAGAGTGAGCCGATCAAGGCCGTGCTCGGTTTTGACGGCATTGTCGGCAACTACGCGAGTCCGCATACGCCGGGCAGCGCCTATGTGCTGCTGCATCACGTCTTTGGCGAGGTCAATGGCGTCAAGGGTGCGTGGGGTCACGCGATCGGTGGCATGGGCGCGATCACCCAGGCCATGGCGAAAGCGGCAGTCGCCGCGGGTGTCGATATCCGCACCGGATGTGGTGTTCGCGAAGTCATTGTCGAGAACGGTCGAGCGGTCGGGGTTGTCACCGAGACCAGCGAACTCCTGCATGCGCGCGCAGTTGTCGCGAACGTCAATCCTAAACTGCTTTACGAACGCTTGATGGCGCCGGACGTCGTTCCGGCACCCACGCGTGAGCGCATGGCGAATTGGCGCTGCGGCTCGGGCACATTTCGCATGAATGTCGCGCTCTCAGCGCTGCCGGATTTCACGGCTTTGCCGGGGCAGGGCGATCATCTGACAGCCGGTATCATCATGGCGCCGAGCCTCGCCTACATGGATCGCGCCTATCTGGATGCCGTCGCAAATGGCTGGTCGCGTGAACCGATTGTCGAGATGCTGATTCCTTCAACTCTGGACGATAGCTTGGCCCCGCAAGGCCAGCATGTCGCGAGCTTGTTCTGCCAGCACGTTGCGCCGATCTTGTCGGATGGGCGCAACTGGGATGATCATCGCGACGAGGTAGCCGATTTGATGATCGCCACGGTTGATCGCTTTGCTCCGGGTTTCAGGGATCTGGTAATTGGCCGACAGGCGCTCACCCCGCTCGATCTGGAGCGCACGTTTGGCCTGATCGGTGGCGACATTTTCCACGGTGCACTGAGTCTCAACCAACTGTTCAGCGCACGGCCGATGCTCGGCCAGGCCGACTATCGCGGTGCCTTGCCGGGCTTGTACCTGTGTGGCGCAGGTACCCATCCCGGTGGCGGCGTCACCGGCGCCCCCGGTCACAATGCGTCACGCGTGATCAAGGCCGACTTGCGCTGATTTTTCTCGCCGACGATACAAACTTCGATTGCGTGATGGTTCGCAACAGTTCATCGTGATCCCATCTTCGCAAAGACGGGAAATCCGATGGCTCACGTACACGCTCCAGGTTTGGTCCTGCGCATGGATCCCGACGAGTTGATCAAGCAAGGCGCAACGTGCAGTTGTGAAGAGCATGAGGCCGTCCACGCCCAACACTACTTCGTCTGCATCGAGGCGAAAGCCGCGGATGGCTTGTGGCTGCCCTTGTTCACCGGGCCACGCATGGGCACGAAAGAGTTGCCGAACGAATCGCGGACCGGCGACCCGCGTTGGGTCGGAAGCTCTTCGCATTACAGTCCTGATCAAATTTGGCGGGCAACTCACAAGGCCGCACAACGCGCCGCGACCGCCGCACATGACTCCTCATCGGGGAAGTTGCCAAACCGCGTCAAGACCGAGTTTCTTCCCGCCGCGTCCGAGTTCGCGTTCAGCGCACCCAACTGAGATTTTCTCGCGGGCCGACGGCTGCGATGATGCTGCGCACGTAGGAGGTTTCTATTCATTCACACGATTCAGAGGTTCAGTAATCGCGGCTTCATTTATCGCTTGAAATTCGCCGCGTAATCCTCCCGAAACATCTTGCCATTACGGTTTGCCGCTTTCGCCGCGATCTTTGTCGCGGCCGTGACATTCAGCGGAAACCACCATGAAGCCAACCCATCAGGGTCAACCAGTACGCAAGTTGCTGGCACTTGCCATTCTCCTGCCGCTCTCGGCTGTCGCCGCACAGGACAGCATTCAGTCGGACGTCAGCGCTGTACTTGTGCCGGACGGCGGCAGCGATACGATCGCGCTCAAGGGTATCGAGGTACAAGGCAAGTCAGCTGACGGCAACGAGTCGCTATACGTCGATGAAAAGCGCGGTGCTGCCGTGGTCACCGAAGCGCTCAGTGCGGAGCAGATCGCGCGTACTGGCGATTCCGATGCGGCAACCACGCTCAAGCGCGTGCCGGGTCTGAGCCTGATCAACGGACGCTATATCTATGTTCGTGGTCTCGGCGAGCGCTATTCGAGCGTCTTGCTCAACGGCGCACAGATTCCGAGCCCGGACTTCACCCGCCGAGTCGTTCCGCTCGATCTGTTTCCGAACGAATTGCTCGATGGAATCATTGTGCAGAAATCCTATTCTCCGGACATGCCGGGCGAGTTTGGCGGTGGTACCGTGCTTTTACGCACACGCGAAGTGCCGCGCAAACCGATTTTTCGAGTACAGGGAACCTTGGGCTACACCGATGGCACCACCTTCAAGGATGGGCTGCGCTACGACGGCGGCGACAATGACTGGCTCGGCACTGACGATGGCAGCCGCGATCTTCCCGCTTCCCTCTCATCCGCGATTACCGATGGCAGCTACCTGCGACCGCAGTCGGCGAACAACCCGGGTGGCGCGACTCCCGATCAGTTGCAGGCCTATGGTCGCGATCTTGCAGCGAACGGCTACGGCGCGCGTCAGCAGCGTATCGGGCCGAATGGCGGTTTCTCGTTGGCGCTCGGCAATGGTTACCCGCTCAATGACGATATCCGTCTGGGCGTGATCGCGGCGATCCGTTACAACCAGAACTGGGACTCACGCAAGGAAACGCGAAACACCTATTCGGCCAGCAACAGCGGCCTGACTCGGGTCGGCAACCTTGATGTGGACAGCACTGAGCGCTCGATCGACGCCAGCGCGTTTGTCGGATTAGGCCTGGACATCGGTAAATATCAGCGCATCGGCTTGACCCTAATGCAGTTGCGTCAAACCGATGATCGTGCGCGTATCAGCGATGGCTTGGTCGACAGTGTCGAGTCGCGGTTCTACGAACTCAAATGGATCGAAAATCAGCTCGCTGCGGCACAGCTCACCGGCAAGCACATGTTCCCGGCCCTGCATGATCTCGATGTGGATTGGCAGTACACCAAGGCCCGAGCCAATCGGGATGTGCCGGATCAACGCAGCTATCGCTACGACTACTCGGGAGATCTGCTCGAATATTCGCGTCGCTCGGATGCCAATGCGAGCTCCTACGGCAGGCTGGAAGACAATCAGGATGACGTCGGTTTCAAAGCGACGCTGCCGTTCTATTTCGACAGTGGCGCATCGCTGGCTCTGAGTGCTGGTGTGGGACGCACCACGCGGGATCGTGATTCCTCGATCCGCACCTTCTCGCTGCAACTCGCGTCTGGCTCGCCATTGAATGCGGAGCCAGGATTTTTCTCGCAATCCATCGACGACATTCTCAGCGCGGCGAATATCCGGCCGGATGGTTTCGCTCTACGTGAGGTGACTCGACCGACCGACAACTATTTCGCCAGGCAGACCATCAACAGCGGGTTCTTCAATGCCGATCTGAATCTTGGCACATGGCGATTCATCGCCGGTGCGCGGCGCGAGAAGAATGACCAATCCGTGACCACTTTCGATGTCGGCAACTCGAACTTCGATCCGATCGTATCGGGCATCCAGGCCAGCGACTGGCTACCCGCAGCAGGTATCACCTGGGCGTATAGCGACAATGCGCAGCTGCGCCTGGGTTTCAGTCGCACCCTATCGCGCCCCGACTTCCGGGAATTGTCGCCGGCCCCGTTCACCGATCCCGAGCTGGATATCGACACGATCGGTAACCCGGATCTGAAAACCACCCAATTGCGCAATCTGGATCTGCGCTGGGAATACTATTTTTCTGGCCTCGACAGCGTGTCGATTTCCGCTTTCCAGAAGAAGTTCGAGAATCCGATCGAGAAGCTGCGTGTGCCCGGATCGACTCCGCTGCTCGAATTGGCCAATGCGAAGAGCGCGAACAACCTGGGCGTCGAGTTCGATGTGCAGAAAGATCTGGGATTCATCAGCGAACGCTGGCTGAAAAATTGGAATCTCAGCGCGTACCGCCTCGGCTTCAACTACGCACGCATCCGTTCCGATATTACCCTCGATGCGGTCTCCGCAGGCTTCCAGACCAATCAATCAAGGCCGATGCAGGGCCAGTCACCGTATGTGGCGAATGTCCAGTTCGGTTACTCCGGCGAGACCGTTGAAGCCAACCTTCTGTTCAACCGCTTTGGCCGCCGCATCTCCGAAGTCGGCGTGCAGGGACAGCCAGATATCTACGAGGAATCATTCAGCAGTCTCGATTTTCTATGGCGACACCAGTTGTCCGGAGATTTGCGTGTGACCCTTCGCTTGCGCAACCTGCTGGATCCGCAAGTTCAGTTCAGCCAGGGCGGCCTCGACACGCGCACCTATCGGCGTGGCCGTGAAGCGCTGGTTTCGCTGGAATGGCGTCCGTCGAAATAGAGTTCAAATGGAACGGTCAGGAAGAATGTGCTGATGTAGTCAAACCGTCACCCGCTTGTCCGTTTGCTGTCATCAATTGCTGTGCATCCTTTGAGCCCGTAGTCATCGCTACATTCGCGATGGCGGCCATGAATCCAAACCAAGGGAGTTTCCAGGATGACCCGAACCATCAAGAGCGCTGTTCTTGCGGCATGCGTCGCCGGAGGGCTTTTCTCGGCCTCAGCCAACGCTGCCCTCACTCTCACCGACGTGTTTTCCGGCAACTGGGCGGATCTTTCCAGCCCGAACAAGGGCTGGGATGTCGATGTCCTGACCCGTGGCAATGGCGACAAAGTCTTGTTTCTCTACGGAGCAACCTTTGATGCGCAAGGAAATCCGTTCTGGGTAGCAACCAGTTTCGACTTCAAGGAATTTGAATCTTCGTTTACCGGCAAGCCACTGGTGACTTTCGAGGGCAGCACGTTTTCCGGTGCCGAGCCGACCACTCTGCGTTCGATTGGCACAATTGATGTCAGCTTTGAAAGCTGCGGTGAAATCAAGATCGATGTCGCGCCGAATGCCGCAAGCGGTTTCCAACCGTTGTCGCAAACGCTGACACCTGCCCAATCATTTGCTTCCGGCATTGCGCAAAAAGGCGCCAAATGTGTCTACAAGACCAAGTTCACCGGTTGCCCGGCTGGAACCGTCGCTGGCGTCCAGCCGCGCAGTTGCGTCCTCAGTGGGCAGATCAGTCAGGACATGACCCTGACCAATGACACCACCTGGGTGCTTGATGGACTGGTCAAGGTCGGTGGCGACAACAGCAATCAGAGCGTGCTGACAATACAGCCCGGAACCCTGCTGACCGGCAACGGCGCGACCTCGGATTATCTCTACATCCAGCCGGGTTCGCGCATTGTTGCCGATGGCAAGGACTACGCGCCGATCATTTTCACCAGCCCGGATGACGGTATCGCCAGCAGCCGCGAACCGGCACCGAAGGATTGGGGTGGTGTGGTTTTGTCCGGAAACGCGCCAAACAACAAGTGTCCGAGCGCACCGTTCGATTGCCGCAGTGAATTTGATCCGAGCCTGCGCTATGGCGGCAATAACCCGCACGATAGTTCGGGCATCTTGCGTTACGTCCAAGTTCGCTACAGCGGCTATGTCTTTACCGAGGGTCGCGAGGTCAACGCGTTCACCATGCAATCGGTGGGTGATGCGACCGTGCTCGACTATTTGCAGGCTTACCGTGGCGGCGATGACGGTATCGAATTCTTCGGCGGTACTGCCAACTTGCGTCACATGGTGGTGATCGACGGCGGCGACGATTCAATCGACTGGGATGAGGGCTGGAGTGGCAAGGCGCAATTCGCCTACTCGAAGACCGGTACGGGTTTTGGTGAAGACAACGGATTTGAATCATCCAATCAGGCCGATAATCAGGATGCAACACCTCGAGCGATGCCTACTGTTTCCAACTTCACCTTCATCGGTGGGCCGACCGCAGGTGACGGAATTCGATTCAAGGAGGGCACCGGTGGGCATCTGGTCAACGGAATAGTTTCCGGCTACGACAAAGCAGGAAAGGCCTGCTTGAACATTCTGAACCTGCCGACTTATGTGGCCGCAGGATCGCCGAATGCGCTCAGCGGCGCACTTACGGTCGATCATGTGTTTCTCAATTGTGCGACTCCATTCCTTACGGCGGCGGATGCGCCGTTTACTTCCGAGGCGTTCTTCAACGCCCAACCCGGCAACTCGCTGGCCAATGCGATGCTCAACGGCTATCTACCGAATGCCAACTCGCCGGTGATCCGCGGCGGTCGGCTAATCGAAGATGCTTTCTTCGAGCCAGCTCCGTATGCGGGAGCGTTCAGCGGTGCCAGCGACGACTGGATGCAGGCCTGGACATATCGCGCCAAGTAACAAGAAGTTTGTCGACGTCTGACCCAATTCGAAATCGAAACAGGGGTTAGCAAGGGGACAATCTGCGCTTCATCACAGTCCGCATTGCCGATCGGTAGTGCGGACTTTTTTGTTTCCTGATAACGGCTAAGCCGATTCCCGCTGAGCCTGCAAAATCGTCAATTACTCAGTTGTGCGGAATCAGCGTTGCGTTGCCGCGAGAAGTCCGGGTGAAAGATTGTCCGTTCAAAGCGGGTCACCTGCGGTGAGCGTCACTTGCCCGGTTCAGCTAGTTCCCCTCGCTGAGGCAAGTGACAATTGTTTGAGGGAGGTCCCAGCGGTTTGCGCTGACATGCTGCTACTCTTGCGCTAAGGGTGAGCGCCGTGTTGTGCAGGAAGCCACGCTGCATCCCTCCTTTCGCATCCATTGAACAGGCTTGGCCGGTGCATCCAAACGCCACTCATTTGCGTAGAGAAGCTTGTGCACGCGCCGCAGCGCGGTTATGGAATAGATCTCTCAGGGGAAATCATGAGTATCAACAGAATTTTTGTTGGCGTCACTTTGTCGACGCTTCTTTGCGCTTGCGCCACCAACACGCGACCCGTCGAGGACAACGTGTCGTCCAGTCGCGACACTACGCCATCTGTCGCGAGCGCTGACACCCAAGTCGCTTCCGCGCCATTGCCACCAGTGCCTAAAGAGAGCGTTCCGGAGGCGCCGATTGCACCTAGAGCGGTCGAACCCGTGGTCGAGCCGACGCCGGCCCCTATCGCTAAAGTGGTGAAACCTGCCGCCCCTGTCGAAGTCGCCAAGATAAAAGAGCCAGTCAAGACCGTGCCGCGGATCGAAAAGCCTCGCGCGATGCCTGCACCAGTTGCATCATCGACGCCTAAGCGACCCGTGGTTGCCGAAGTTGTAGAAAAAACCGACGAGGCAGGTTCAGGCCTCAATCGGATCAGCGGAAAGCTCGAGTTGATTGCCGGCAGCGGTCAGAGTCTTGGCGCGGATGAGATGAGCCAAGCCGTCGTCTATTTTGTTCCGGATGTTTCGACGAGCAGAATCAAGCCCGGCAACTTCCATATTTATACGCACAACAAGGAATTCGAGCCCGCTTCGATGGCGATTCCACTCGGTAGCACGATCAGTTTTCCCAATCAGGATGAGATACTGCACAACGTTTTTTCTGTGTCTCCTCGCTCGAGTTTTGATCTTGGCATCTACGGCGAGGGCAAGTCGGCGGACTACACGTTCAAGAAAAGCGGACTGGTGTTGATCAATTGCAACGTGCATCAATCGATGCAGGCCAATGTGCTGGTTGTCGATACCTCCTACATTGTCAGTCCCGACTCGCAAGGTCGATTCACGCTCGACAATCTGCCCGCCGGAAGCGGCAAGTTGGCCGTCTGGCATCCGCGTGCGACGGTACAGGAGCAGTCGGTGACGACATCATCAAAAAATACAGTTTCCCTGCGTTTGGTGTTGACCAAGCCGCGGATCACCGAGCACTTGAACAAGGAACGCAAAGCCTACCGATAGGCTGCGTTGGGGAGTCATCATGAGTATCCAGAAACGTTCGTCATGGACGATGCTGTTGCTGATTGTTGCAGTCAGTACGGCCGGCATCCTCGCGACGTGGTGGCAAGATCGTGATATCACGCGGCTGATTGACAACCACGCGTTGCAGTCGCTGCAGTCGATTCAGCATTTTGCCGAAGATTCGAAACGCCGTGAGCTTGAGCTCAAGTCAGCGATTCTGGCCAGCAATCCAGGCTTCGTTGGTTACGTATCCCAAGCCATGTCGGTTGGCGCGGAGACGGGAGGCGTAGTCGATGCCGCCTCCATTCGTGATCTGCTCGAAGCGCGCCGCGATCAGTACAACTTTGATGTCGCTGCGGTTCTTGATCCGCGAGGCAAGACCGTCGTCATGCTTGGCGAAGCGCTACGCTCGCAGCAGGACTTTTCGCTGACACCCCTGATGGCCAAGGTACGCGCGAGTTCGCAGCCGGCCATCGATCTCCTTAGTGAAAAGGGTAATCTGGTGCTGGTGTCGCTATCGCCGATGTTGCGAGGCGACACGATCGAAGCCTTGTTGCTGACCGGCGTAGCTATTGATCAGAAATTTGTCACGCCACTGGCCGCTGCGGGTCGCGTTGATCTTGCACTGATCGGGCTCAATCGAGTTGGCAATACGGTTGTTTTCTCGACGCTCGGTAACGAGGACAACGCAGCGATTCTCGAAGCCGTGCAAGCCGAGCCCGCGCTTGCACCTGCCGTACCGGACGCCACAGCGACCAATGCCGTGGAGCCGAGTCGCGACTTCAATATTCAACTGCAGGCGGGCAAAACGCGTGCATCAATTACCGCTTTGTTCGACTCGCCGTCGAGCGGCCTGTTACTGAGCATCGTTCCGGTGGAACAAAGGATTGTCAGTACCGGAGCCATCCGCACGCCCATGCTGATTGCCGGCGTGGGTGTCTTGATCATTTTGCTGGGGGTTTGGTGGCTGGTTCAAGGTCGATTCGTCAGTCCGTTGTCGCATCTCGTCGACATGTCGGATCGAGTTTTGCATGGCGACATCCAGGTTGTGGCCAGAGATACCGGTTCCGGCGACATATCGAAGATTGCGGCTGCTTTCAACCAGGCTTTGGCCGGATTGCGTGGCTACAAGGAAGTGATCGAAAAACGCGAAAAAGAGAAAACCAGATAGTCGGTAGCGCATCGTCAACGACGAGTGGTCGCCGAATGCACACAAACATCATGGGGATGAAGTAGATGAGAAGCTTGAATCGATTTGCCAATCCAGCCGCGATTGCGTTGGCGATCTCGATGGCGCTCGGACAAACGGCGCATGCGCAGGCAGAAACCACTCAGGATCCTTCTCCCGCCGAGTTGGCAAAACCCGATAACAGTCGGGCGGGCAGCGAAAAATTGCTCCTGACCGGCGGCGTCAGCCAACTCGAAGGCTCGGCAGGCGGCGGTTTGACGCCTTGGGCGGTGATCGGTGGCTACGGTACTCGCGATCAGGTGGGAGGAAATGCCTTCTACACGCGGGTCAACGTGCAGGATTATCACCTCGATGGTGCGGGTGCGCTGATCGGATTTCTCGATCGAATCGAGTTGTCCGTCGCCCAGCAACGATTCAATACAGAGCGCGTCGGCGAGGCACTTGGCCTCGGCCGTGGATTCACGTTTCGGCAGAACATAATTGGCCTGAAGGTCAAGCTGGCCGGGGACGCGGTTCTTGAGCAGGACTCTTGGTTGCCGCAATTTGCTGTTGGTTTGCAATACAAGAAAAACGATCGGGGTGATGTTCTTTCGGCAATCGGTGCGAAGGATGATCAAGGTATCGATTTCTATGCCAGTGCAACCAAGTTGTATTTGAGTCAAAGTATTTTGGCGAGTGTGACTCTGAGGTTCACCAAGGCCAATCAGATTGGCATCCTCGGCTTCGGCGGCGATCGTCACAACAGTTACCAGCCCCAACTGGAAGGTTCGATCGCCTGGTTGCTGAGTAGAAAATTGGCTATCGGCGCCGAATACCGCATGAAACCGGATAACCTCGGAATCGCCAGTGAGGATGATTGGTTCGATGCGTTTGTCGCCTGGGCGCCGAGCAAGCACGTCTCGTTGACCTTGGCTTACGCCGATCTCGGCAATATCGTGATCAAAGATAAACAGCGCGGGCTGTACGCCTCGGTCCAAGTCGGATTCTGAACACCTCAGCGGAGATGCGCGTGAATACCATTCGTAAACTTGTAACCCAGTTATTCCTGATCCTCCTGCTCGGTACCGCAGTCATTGAACCGATACACGCCGCCGAAAATCCGGCACCGGCGGATCCTTCCTTGCTCCCGGTCTTCGAGCAGTTCGGCGGCAAGCCGGGTCTGGATGCGCTGATGGAAGACTTCATGATCAAGCTGATCGAGGATCCGCGCACGCGGGACTATTTCGCCGAGGCCGATCAAAAGCACATCAAGGCCATGCTTTCCGAACAGTTCTGCGTGATTCTCGGTGGTCCATGCACTTACACTGGCAAGGACATGAAGGAAACGCATGCCAAACTCTCGATCAACGAGGGCGGTTTCAATGCCCTGGTCGAGGATCTGCAAATCGCCATGGATATGCACAAGATCCCCTTCCGTGCGCAAAACAAGCTGATTGCTGTGCTTGCACCGATGCATCGTGAGGTCATCACGCGGCCCTGAAAACCTGGGTCCAAGCAACGCGTTGAAGGACCTATAATAGGGTTCAGGGATATCGATGATGAGATTGCCAAGTCAATGAACTCCGACCCCGCATTGGCGCTCTACCAAAACTGGTCGGCAAACGCCCTGGTTGTGTCTGCCACCTTCACCGCCGTTGCGGCAACCGTTCTGCTTCATTACGAAGGTCTGGCTGCGATGTCCGCGCGGCTGGCTCGCCGCAGCACTCAGCGACGGCGCAAGGTGCTTTATGCCATCACTGCGATCCTCTTTTTGCATATCGTCGAGATATGGATCTTCGGACTGACGTGTTGGCTACTGCTGCTGTGGCCTGCTTGTGGTCATATCGCAGGTTCGGCCAATGTGCATTTGTTCGATGCGGTTTATCTCTCGGCAGTCACCTATTCCACGGTCGGCTTTGGCGATCTGGCACCGGTCGGAGTCGTACGCTTTCTGATCGGCACCGAATCGTTGGTCGGCTTCGTGCTGATCACCTGGTCAGCGTCGTTCACCTACCTTGAGATGGCCCATTTCTGGGATCGGCTTGGAAATGACAAAAGTCGCTGAACGGTGCCCGGCGATAGAGCCTTCTGGTTTTTGGCCGGGATGGAGCGCTGAACGATGTCGATGAAGCCAGGCCAGCGGCTTCGCTCGATCTTCAGCGGATCGATAGGCAACCTGGTCGAGTGGTATGACTGGTATGTGTATGCCGCATTCTCGCTGTACTTCGCAAAGGCGTTCTTTCCTGAAGGTGATCGCACGGCCCAGTTGCTGAATACCGCAGCGGTATTTGCAATCGGGTTCTTGATGCGTCCAATCGGTGGCTGGTTGATGGGTTTGTGGGCGGATCGCCGTGGCCGAAAATCCGCGCTGATGTTGTCGGTTACGTTGATGTGTGCGGGTTCACTGATGATCGCGCTCACGCCGGGCTATGCCACGATCGGAGTCGCTGCCCCGATATTGTTGATTTTCGCGCGCTTGCTGCAAGGGCTCAGCGTCGGTGGTGAGTACGGTATTTCGGCTACCTATCTCAGTGAAATGGCGACCCGCGAACACCGTGGATTCTGGTCAAGTTTTCAGTATGTGACGTTGATTCTTGGCCAATTGCTGGCCCTTGCCGTTTTGATCCTTCTGCAGCAGGTTTTTCTCACGCCCGAACAGATTGATGCGTGGGGATGGCGGATTCCCTTTCTGATTGGTGCGTTGTGCGCCGTGACCGCCTTGTATTTGCGCCGCAACATGGTCGAAACCGAAGCATTCATGAAGTCCGACCAAGGGTCGAAGCCATCGAGTTCCTTGCGCGGCCTGTTGCGGCACCCACGCGCGGTGATGACGGTAATCGGTCTGACCTTGGGCGGTACGGTTGCGTTCTATACCTACACCACGTACATGCTCAAATTTCTCGTCAACAGTGTCGGCATGAGTCGGCAGACGGCGACCCTGATTTCTGCCTCCACCCTTATTCTGTACATGCTTCTACAGCCGCTGATCGGCGCACTTTCGGACAGGATAGGTCGACGCCCGATCCTGATTGCCTTTGGTGTGCTCGGCACCTTGCTGACGGTGCCGATTCTCAACGCACTCGCGGGCGTTGATAGCGCTTTCCAAGCCTTCGCCCTGATCATGTTGGCGTTGCTGATCGTGTCGGGCTATACGGCGATCAATGCCGTGGTCAAAGCCGAGCTCTTTCCGGTGGAGATTCGCGCCCTTGGCGTTGGCTTGCCTTACGCACTGACCGTGTCGATTTTCGGCGGCACGGCCGAGTACATTGCGTTGTGGTTCAAGAGCATTGGCCTGGAAAGCGGTTTCTACTGGTATGTGACCGCATGCATTGCGACCTCGCTCATCGTCTATGTGCTCATGCCGGACACGCGACGAACCTCGAAGATCGAGGATGATTGAGTCAAGGCTGCCGCGAATGACGTCTACCGGGTCGCAGCCAAGACGATTGTCCGCAGTGTAAGATGCCTGTAAACCGGGCCGACCCGGCGTAGGGAGATGCTCATGAGCGGCGTAGATTTCACCTCGTTCCTCAAGTTGATGGTGCACAAGAAAGCATCGGATCTTTTCATCACGGCTGGCGTCGCGCCGTCGATGAAAGTTCACGGTCGAATCTCGCCGATCACGCAGAACGCGTTGACGCCGCAGCAGGCGCGCGACATGGTTCTCAACGTGATGACGCCCTCGCAACGCGAGGAGTTTGAAAAGACCCATGAGTGTCAGTTCGCCATCGCGGTTACCGGCGTTGGGCGGTTCCGTGTTTCTTGTTTCTATCAGCGCAACTGTGTCGGCATGGTTCTGCGCCGTATCGAGACCCGCATTCCCACCGTCGACGAATTGAATCTGCCGCCGGTGATTAAAACCCTGGCGATGACCAAGCGCGGCATCATCATCTTTGTCGGCGCCACCGGTACCGGTAAATCCACTTCTCTGGCGGCGATGCTCGGCTATCGCAACCTGAACTCGACCGGCCACATCATCACCATTGAGGATCCGATCGAGTACGTACACAAGCATGAAGGTTGCATCATCACCCAGCGCGAGCTCGGCATCGATACCGACTCCTGGGAAAACGCGTTGAAGAACACCCTGCGTCAGGCGCCGGATGTGATCATGATCGGCGAAGTACGTACGCGCGAAACGATGGAACACGCGATCAACTTCTCGGAAACCGGCCATCTGTGCCTGTGCACCCTGCATGCGAACAATGCCAACCAGGCAATGGATCGAATCATCCATTTCTTCAACGAAGATCGTCGCTCGCAGTTGTTCATGGACTTGTCGCTGAATCTCAAGGGGGTCGTCGCCCAACAGTTGATTCCGACCCCGGATGGCAAATCACGCCGGGTCGCCATCGAAGTGTTGCTGGGTACGCCTTTGGTGCAGGATTACATTCGCCAAGGCGACATCCACAAGCTCAAGGATGTGATGAAGGAGTCGACCAACCTCGGCATGAAGACCTTCGATCAGGCCTTGTTCGAGCTTTACCAGGCTGGCGAAATCTCCTACGAGGACGCCTTGCGTCATGCCGACTCGACCAACGAAGTGCGCCTCAAGATCAAGCTCGCTCAGGGCGGCGACGCGCATACGTTGTCGCAGGGTCTGGATGGCGTTGAGCTCAGCGAAACCACTTGAACCGACTTTTGGCCGCTTGATCCGTGTCTGAAAATATCAACAATGCGCAGCTTGCCAAGCTGCGCAGGGTCTGGAGTGCGCTCGGCGAAGACGATCCGCTGTGGGCCGTGCTGTCGCACAAGGACAAGCGCGGTGGGCGCTGGCAACGCGAGGAATTCCTCGCCACAGGCCAGGCCGAGATCGACGCTCAGCTTGTCACGCTGGCAGCTGCGGGCTATCCACGGCGAAAGGATCTTGCCGTCGATTTCGGTTGCGGCGCTGGACGCTTGTCGCGGGCTCTGGCCAGACACTTTGATCAGGTAATCGGCATCGATGTGTCGGCAAGCATGATCGCAACCGCGCGCGCATTGAATGCCGATATCGCAAACATCGAGTTTCGTGAAAACACGGCGGCCGATCTTTTGCAGATCGCCGATGCGAGCGTCGATTTCGTGTTCTCGCATATCACCTTGCAGCATATTCCGACGCCGCTTGCGCTCGGCTATGTGGATGAATTCCTGCGCATTCTCGCGCCCGGAGGGGTCGCTGTATTCCAGTTTGTTGATGGCAGCGACGCTACCTGGCGCGGTCGGCTGTTCGGACTTGCATCCAACCGCTGGCTCAATCCGTTGCGTCGTCTGCTTTGGCGCCGCCGCGAGGTGTTCGAGATGCACACCCTCCCCGAACCTGGATTACGCGAACGACTTGCGTGCCACCCGAACTTGGCTCTGCTCGCTACCGTCGAGGATGGAGCGGCCGGCGCTGGTTGGCGTGGCAGGCGCTGGAGCGTGATCAATCGCGACATACCGCCGTGTCGAATCGAGGCTGATGGTTATTTGTTGTTCGCTGATCAAGCCGACCAACACATCGCGGGCGCTCTCATCAAAGGGAACGAGCACGAGCCACATGTCGCTGCAGTTTTCCGCGAGCGTCTGCGTGCCGGCGATGTCGTGCTCGATGTGGGTGCGAATATTGGCATTTTCACAATGCTTGCCGCGTCACGCGTCGGCCGGGATGGCCGTGTCATCGCGGTAGAGCCTATCCTGCGAAATCGACAATTGATCGCTCGCGCAGCGCAGGCCAATGGCTTCAGTCAAGTCGAAATCATCGCTGCTGCGGCGAGTGACTCTAGCAGCAGCATTCAATTGCGCACGCACCCGGAAACATCCAACGCGGCGACGCAGGCCGCGGCCGGCGATCGATTGCGTGGGCAAGAAGGCCGCAGCGTAATCGTGCCGACGCTGGATCTGGATAGCCAGCTTGACGATCTGAGTCGCCTCGACCTGCTCAAGATCGACATTGCCGGCATGGAGCCGCTCGCGCTTCGAGGTCTCGAGCGCTGCCTGATCCGGCTACGTCCGGCTCTGCTCAGCGAGTTCCACCCATGGGCAATCGAGCGAGCTTCGAAGATCGATGCCATCGACTATCTGCGTTGGCTGCTTCAGTTCTACCCAGCGATCACGATTCTGCGGCGCGATGGCCGTCGGGAACGACACCTGGCGCCTGAAACCGTCATGAAACGTTGGCGGGAAGTGAATCAACGAGAGGGTTTGGTTGATCGCCTGCATCTGGATTTGTTGCTGACATACGACGATTGAGCGCGCTGCAATGATGTCTGGATCGCTCAGGATACGGTTCATGGATGAGCGTTTCCTGGGCCTCATCGAACAGCCAAAAGCTCGCCCTTGGCAGGGTTCCTACAGAAGAGGGATTGCGCCACTCTGCGGCTGGGTCAGCGTTGGGTAGGAGCTCCGCCAAGGGCGCGCTTTCCGTCAACCCGATTAGACGCTCGCCGGTAAACGGACGCTTACGATTATTCGAAGCAATCGCTCTCGAGTCAGTGCTGCAGCAGTTCGGCCAACACGGCCATGCGCACCGCAATCCCATTGGCGACTTGGTCGAGAATGACCGATTGTGGGCCGTCGGCGACATCAGCGGCGATCTCGATGCCGCGATTGATCGGTCCGGGATGCATGACCAGCGCATTGTTTGCGGCCCGGCGCAGGCGGTTGGCATCCAGACCGTAGCGCGAGAAATATTCGATCTCGTCGCCAATCAGTGCTTCGACCATGCGTTCCCGTTGTAGACGTAACATGATGACGACATCGCACTCGGCAATTGCCTCGTCGAAATCTTCGAAAAGTCGTGCATGTGGAAATTCACCGGGATCCGGAAGCAGTGAGGCCGGGCCACATAGTCGCAGGTCGCCGACACCGAGAGCTGCGAGAACGTGGATATCCGAGCGCGCGACCCGTGAGTGTCGGATGTCGCCGCAAATCGTCACTTTGAGCCGCGAGCAATCCGCATGGCGATCACGAATGGTCAGGGCATCGAGCAAGCCCTGAGTCGGATGAGCGTGATTGCCGTCGCCAGCATTCAGGATCGCCGCATGGCGTGCGCAAGCGGCCAACCGTGCGGGAGTCCCGTTCTCACGGTGGCGCACGACAAAGGCATCGGCCTGCATCGCTTCCAGGGTGGCCAGGGTGTCTTCAAGGGATTCACCCTTGCTCGTCGATGAGCTGGCAATGTCGAAATTCAACACGCTTGCACCGAGTCGACGAGCGGCCAGCTCGAAACTGCAGCGAGTGCGCGTGGAGGTTTCGAAAAAGAGATTGATGATGGTGCGGTTGGCAAGCAGTTGTGGGCGCTGGCCGTCTTCGGAAAAGGCCTGGCGGAGTGCCACGGCGCGATCGAGCAGGGCGCTGATGCGATCCGGGCCGAGTCCTTCCAGGCTGATCAAATGGCGCAGCTTGCCGTTGGAATCAATTTGCAGATCGATCGTCATGAGGGAGTCGGGCTGGGTAGCGAGGTGGCAAACCACGATTCAAGAATGATCTGCGCGGCAAGTGCGTCGATGTCAGCGCCGTGTTTTCGCTTGGCGGTACCTTGCGCGCGCTGCTGGGCGAAGCGACGCGCAGCTTCCTTGGAGGTGAAGCGTTCATCGGATTCGTTGACGATCCGCGAGTAACGTTTGCGCAACTGCTCGCCGAAAGCGCGTGCATATCGGGTCATTTCCTGCTCGCCGCCATCGAGCGCCAGCGGCAAGCCGATGACGAACGCTTCAGGTTGCCATTCCTTGACCAACCCGTCGATCGCTTTCCAGTCAACTTTGCCGTGGTTGACCTGGACCGTAGTCAGCGCTCGAGCGGTGCCGGTAATCGGGTGGCCGATGGCTACGCCAATCATGCGTGTACCGACGTCGAAGGCTAGTAGATATCCCGCCGGGGTGCTCATGTCGGCAATCCGCTCTGCTCACGCATTGCCGGCATAAGGCGCTATCTGATCGAGGTTGACACCGACCAGCGAAGCCGATGCCTGCCAGCGATCGGTCAGCGGCGTCGTGAACAGGATGGCGTGATCGACCGGAGCGGTAAGCCACGTGTTTTCACGCAGTTCGTGCTCGATCTGACCGGGGCTCCATCCGGAATAGCCGAGCGCGACGATTGCATGCTCGGGCCCCTTGCCGCAGGCCATTGCTTCGAGAATATCGCGTGAGGTGGTCACACTGATCGAATCGGAGATGTGGAACGACGAATCCCAGCCGCCGCGAGGCGTGTGCAGGACAAAACCCCGCTCAGGTTGCACCGGGCCACCAATCAGAACCGGCGCATCGATCACGTCGGGTAGATCGGAGCGCAAATTCATCTGCGCGAGTACATCACCGAGTCGAAAATCGGAAAGGCGATTGACCATGATGCCCATCGCACCATCTTCCCCGTGCTGACATAGCAGGGCGACTCCGCGCTCAAAATTCGGATCGCGCAGGTTCGGCATGGCAATCAGCAGTTGATTCGAGAGGGTGGTGGACTGGTGCATGCAGACCATTGTACGGCGACTCAGCGTGCGTCGACCATGTCAGGGTTCCGCAATGTGCGCTCAGCGATTGCGCAGGATATTGCCCTCAAGAAACTGCCAGGTGCGGGTGATATAGAGCTCATCGATGGCATCGGCGTTTTTTGGCAACACTTTGAACGGCGCGGCGAGCCTGACAATGCGCATCGCGGCATCGTCGAGAACCTTGTGTCCACTGGGTTGGATGATGTCGATACTCTTGACGCTGCCATCCCGATTGAGACCGACCGTCAGTACCAGTTGGCCATGCAATTCACGACGTCGAGCCTCATCCGGATAGTTGAGATTGCCGATCCGCTCGATCCTTGCGACCCAGGCGCTCATGTAACTGGCGTAGGCGTATTCGCGGGTGTTTGCCGAGATGTATTTCTTTTTCGGACGCTTTGCGTACTTTTCGGTTTCGCGCTGGATTTCCTGTGCCAGCTTGGCCATTTCAAGCTTGCGTTCGATGATTTCGCGCTCGGTTGGCGCGCGCACATCCGGCGTATCGGGTGTTTCGCTGGCGGTTTCGACTTGGCGTTCGGCGTTTCGTGTCGTCAGCAATTCGGTCTGTGTCGGCGTGGACGGACGCGGCGCGCCGTTATCGGTCGGTCGCGGAGCAATGCCGTCAATCGGCTTTGGGATCGGGCTTGAGAGCGGGTTGCTTGGGCGTTTGGCTTTTTCCGACTGCCCACCGCCACTATTGTTGGCCTGGGCCAGAAAGTCGGCTTTCTCAGGCGCCTCGCCGCTGGCCGACTGCAACAGGATCACGTCGAGTGCAGGCAAGGAGGGTGAAGGCTCGGCAATGCTGAACGTGATGCCCAGAACAATCACCGCATGCGCGATGAGCGAAAACAGAAAGGTGACGCCGAGTCGATCGGCCGTATTGCTGGAAGATGAGGCACTCACGCGATTCTGGATTCGATGACGTCAAAAAGTTGACCGGCGATATTAAGCCCGAACTCGGCATCCAATTCACGCAGGCAGGTTGGTGAGGTGACGTTGACCTCGGTCAGCCAATCGCCAATCACGTCCAGTCCAACGAACAACATGCCGCGCCGCTTCAATTCAGGGCCCACCTCGGCCGCGATCCAGCGGTCGCGATCGGAAAGCGGCACGCCGACGCCTTTACCGCCCACCGCAAGATTGCCGCGAAATTCGTCGCCCTGAGGAATTCTCGCCAAGGCATACGGGACCGGTTCGCCATCGATCATCAGGATGCGTTTGTCGCCGGCACTGATTTCGGGAATGAATTTTTGCGCCATCGCGAACATCTGGCCGTTGCGGGTCAGGGTTTCCAGGATAACGTTGAGGTTGGCGTCGCCGTGTCCGGAAAGAAAAATACTCTGACCACCCATGCCATCCAGTGGCTTGAGCACGATCTTGCCGTGTTCAGCGGCGAAACGCTTCATCTCGCCGACATCGCGGGCAACCAGGGTCGGCGCGCAGCATTGCGGAAAATGCTGGGCAAACAGTTTTTCGTTGGCATCGCGCAGGCCCTGCGGGTTGTTGACGACGAGCACGCCGGCATCATGGGCAAGCTGCAAAACCTGGGTGTCGTAGATGAACTGCCCATCGACTGGTGGATCCTTGCGCTCCAGCACGACATCGAGCGTGCGCAAATCAGACCATTCCGGCGAGCCAAGGCTGTACCAGTCGTCCGGATCATCGCGAACCACGAGATCGGCGATTCGCGCCCATGGCTGACCATCTCGAATCGACAGATCGCCCTGAGTCATATAGCTGAGACGGTAGCCGCGCCGCTGGGCTTCGAGCAACAGGGCGAAGGTCGTATCCTTCGCAATCTTGATGTCGGCGATAGGATCCATCAGGACAGCCAGGCTGTAAGCCATGCAGAAACTCCATTGTCGATGAAAAGTTGCCCGCGGGTGGGCGACTAAAGCGATCGCGCTAGTTTACACTTGGGGCCAACACGTCACTTGATCGCGAGGATAGCGCCGAACAGCTTCCCAATATTTTCTGGGTACTTACGCGCTAAACTTGACAGATTAGCTAAGAATTGGTTAAGAAGCATGGGCCAAATCAGGAACTGCGCTTGCACGATGTGATGCCGGTGAAAGCTGACATTAGCTGCAAGGTTTTCCCGAGGCGGGTTTCGGTCGGCACGCTTTTTGCGTGTCAGTGTATTCAGTATCAGCGGTTGGGGGTCCTTACCAGGTGGATGAGACCAAGCAAGGCAGCTTAAGCGGCCTGAAAGTCATGGTCATAGACGATTCAAAGACCATCCGCCGTACAGCGGAGACCTTGCTGCGCAAGGAAGGTTGCGAAGTCGTGACTGCGACAGACGGCTTCGAGGCGCTGGCAAAGATTTCAGACCAGCATCCGCAAATCATTTTCGTCGACATCATGATGCCTCGTCTCGATGGCTATCAGACCTGCGCGTTGATCAAGAACAACCAGATGTTCAAGGGCACGCCCGTGATCATGCTGTCCTCCAAGGACGGGTTGTTCGACAAGGCGCGTGGTCGAATTGTCGGCTCGGAACAATATTTGACCAAGCCATTCACGCGTGAAGAACTGCTTGGCGCGATTCGGCGCCATGTGGAACTGAAGTAGTTCATTGGCTCGGCCATTCGACTCACAGGGGTAGGCGGTGGCGCATATTTTCATCATTGACGATTCACCAACCGACGTGCGCGTATTCACCACGCTGTTGGAGAAAGCTGGCCATCGGGTCAGCAGCGCAGCCAGTGCCGAGGAAGGCATTGTTGCCGTCAAACGGGAGATTCCCGACCTGGTCATCATGGACGTGATCATGCCCGGCATGAACGGTTTCCAGGCGACGCGCGATCTCAGTCGCGATGCTGGGACTGGTCATATTCCCATTCTGATCGTTACCACCAAGACCATGGAAACCGATCGAGTCTGGGGCTTGCGCCAAGGCGCGAGGGATTTCTTGACCAAGCCGGTGGATGCGAAATCTCTGCTTTCGCGTATCGACAACTTACTTCCAGGCTGAGACGAAACGAATGGCTATCAGCCCCGATCAGCAGGTTTCCGGACCGTTCGAGACGCTCGCCGACTACGAGCGCCGCAGTCTCGCGCATGTGGCCGGTCTGCCTGAGCAGATCGAGGCTCCCGGCCTTTGGCGCGGAATCGGCTTTCGAATCGGTTTGCACCATCTGGTCAGCAGTATCGCGGAAGTCAACGAAATCCTGACCATGCCCGCTTTGACCAACGTCCCAGGGACGCAGCCATGGATGCTTGGCGTGGCCAATGTGCGCGGCAATCTCGTCGCAATGGTTGACCTGCGGCATTTTCTCGAAGGCAAGCCTTCGCATTTGACAGAAGCAAGCCGAGTGCTGGTGGTCCGTCAGCAGGGAGGCAGCGTTGGCCTGCTCATTGATGAAGTGCTCGGACAGCGCAGTTTGACCGATGCGCTGCGTGAGAACGCGCAAGGTGAAGAAGACGAAAGCTACCGGCGCTTTGTCGGTGAAAAGATCCAGCTTGGCGATACCCTCTGGGGAATGTTCAGCATGACCGCGCTGGTACGTTCCGCAGAGTTCCAACAGGCATCGGCATAACATGCAACCGGCCGTTCACCAGGCTTCGACCGGCTACGTGCAACTTAGGGGTGAGGTAACAAGATGAGCACAACTTCCAGCGCACTCTCGGGCTCCGAGCGAACAGGCAGCCTCAACACCATCTTGATTGTGTTGCTGGTCCTGTCGATCGCTTTCGCAGCAGCCGACTTTATCTACCTGACCATCAAGAGCAATCAGGATAGACAAGCCAGCGCACTGACCACTGAAATTCAGGTGGCGTCACAGGCCTTGACCACGTATGCCGCGAATGCTGCGGGTGGCAACGAGTTGGCGTTCGACGAGCTGGCCAAGACGACCCGCGACATCGATGCCTTTCTTGGCTACCTCAACAAGGGCAATGCGCCCGCATCGACGCCTTATGCCGGAATGCCTGCGTATGCCAACGAGCCGGGTGTTGCCAAGGAGCTGAAAGACTTGAACGCTGCCTGGGAGCCGGTGTTGACGAACGCCACTAAAATTCTCGACGGCAAGAGTCTGGTTCTTGACACGGCTACCACCTCCAGCGAGTTCAACGGGAAAATGCCCGTGCTCAACTCGCGCATGAACGAGGTCGTCAATATTCTTACCGAGCGCAACGGTGGTGCGGGTCAGGTTTACATCGCAACTCGTCAAATGCTCCTCGCCGATCGCATGATTCGACGCGTTCAGGAGATTGGGCAGGGTGGAGAAGACGCCCAATCGGCGGCCGACGGTTTTTCGCGTGATGCCGCGCTTTATCGGTCCGTCCTCAGTGGCCTGATCGATGGCGCGCCGAGCATGAATATCAAATCGATTGATCAGGCCAACGCGCGGCAGATCCTTACCGACGTTTCTGACCAGTGGGATGGGTTGAAAGAGCCGGTCGGCAAGATCATCGATGCGTCGACCGGGTTGCAGGTGGTCAAGCAGGCTTCCGACGCGATCTTTACCGACAGCCAAAGCGTTTTGCTGAAAGCGCGTAACGTCGCAGATCGCTTGAGCTCACTCGGTACCAAGCGCACGTTCCCGAATCCACTCTGGGGCGGCATCGCGGCGGCTGCGGCGATCGTCCTGGTTATCCTGCTCGGAATCACCCTGGTCCGCGATCAGCAAAGTCGTTACCAGATGTCAGCCGAGTTGAACCAGAGAAACCAGGAAGCCATTCTGCGCTTGCTCGACGAGATGGGATCGCTGGCTGAAGGCGACCTCACGGTAAAGGCGACCGTTACCGAGGACATTACCGGGGCCATCGCGGACTCGATCAACTTCGCGGTTGAGGCGCTACGATCTCTGGTTACAACCATTAACGAAACCGCGGTGCAGGTGTCTGCCGCTGCGCAAGAGACTCAGGCCACGGCAATGCATCTGGCCGAAGCGGCTGAGCATCAAGCGCAGCAGATTACCTCGGCATCGGTCGCGATCAACGAGATCGCCGTATCGATCGATGAGGTGTCGAAGAACTCCACCGAGAGCGCCGAGGTGGCGCAACGCTCGGTGCAGATCGCCGCCAAGGGCGCAGAAATTGTGCGTCAGACGATTCAGGGCATGGACTCGATTCGTGACCAGATCCAGGAAACCTCGAAGCGAATCAAGCGCCTCGGTGAGTCCTCGCAGGAAATTGGATCCATCGTCGAGCTGATCAACGACATTGCGGAACAGACCAACATCCTCGCCTTGAACGCCGCTATTCAGGCGGCTTCAGCCGGTGAGGCCGGTCGCGGATTCGCAGTCGTTGCCGATGAAGTCCAGCGATTGGCTGAGCGCGCATCGAACGCGACCAAGCGAATTGAAACGCTGGTGCAGACGATTCAGTCCGATACCAACGAGGCGGTCAGCTCGATGGAGCAGACCACGGCGGAGGTCGTCGCCGGTGCGCGTCTGGCCGAGGATGCTGGCTTGGCTCTGGGCGAGATCGAGAAGGTTTCGCACGATCTGGCTGACCTCATTCAAAGCATCTCCACGGCAGCAAGTCAGCAGTCCGCTGCGGCAACCAACATCTCGGCAACCATGAACGTGATTCAGGAAATCACCACGCAGACATCAGTCGGTGCAAGTCAGACCGCTGAGTCGATTGGTAATCTGGCCCATCTGGCCGGTGACCTGCGCCGTTCAGTCGCCGACTTCAAGCTGCCAGGCTGATCTTCCGATTCTCACCGATTCCCAGACCCAAGGAGAGCCCGCCACACCACCCGAAATCGGCAATTGCCAGACCAGACCCGCTACTGGATTACGCTGAGACCCTGAGGATCCGGATCGGCAAGGGGAAACCAGTCAATAGTATTGCTCGAGGATCTCGTTCCTGTTGAGGACGTGTTTTGGGG
>JBBSVJ010000013.1:0-29664 GCA_038233665.1 Lysobacterales bacterium | reverse complement strand
CGCTCGGCCAACCAGACCACGCCCATGCCGCCTTCGCCGAGCAGTCGCAACAATCGATACGGGCCAGCCATGCCATCGGCGGGCATGCCATCACTCTCGCGAGTCAAGACACCCGGTACGGCCGCTACGGCATCGCCGTCGAGCAGGCCGCTTACATCTTCGTCAGCCATCAATAAGGCGCGCACTTCGTCGGCCAAAGCGCTGTCAATTGCCCCGACGCTCGCCAATCGTTGCCCACGCTGGTCGCCATTGAGCTCGACCAACTCATCGAACAACGATGATATCTGCGACCAGCGATCGGATGAGCTTGTCATGGATCAGGCTGCCATTATTTGGTGTTTATGGAATAACCGAAAGTCACTTCATGATTGTTGTCGCATCTCGCCGGAGATCTCTCAATTGACATGGAAGGTGCGCAACAACTGCCGGGCTGATCGCTGTGTATTGATTTCAAGAATCGATTGCTTCAACGCCATCGCTACATTTGCGCCAACGCTTTTCGCGCTCTCAAAGTTGTCTCGTGCTGCGGCCCGTTTAGCGCCTCCAGCATGTCGGCAGCCTCACGCTGCGCAGCGAGTGCCTCATCGCGGCGCTGCAGCGCCAGCAGTGCGCTCGCGCGTGCTTGCAGCGCCTCCGCAAGCGCGTCGCTACGCTCACCCAATTGCGACTTCAAGCTATGCGCCGCCGCATCAGCTTCGCTGAGGGCCAACTCGCCCTGACCAGCCTCGGCCAGCGATTGCGCGCGGTTAGCGCGCACGGTCGTGCACCATTGATTCTGAGCGTCCGCACAAGCTTTCCAAGCTGCTTCTATAGCTGTCCTGGCAGCCACAACGTCGCCTTGCTCGCGCAATTCGCTCCACAATCGCTGCTCGATCCTCTGCATTGACACGCCGGTGTTGCCGGACTGCTCAAACACGCGCAGGCCCTCGCGCATTCGCGCCTCGCCTTCGATCGGCTGCCCATTGCGCATGAGCGCGAATCCGAGATCGCCCAACGCGCTCGCAAGCCAGGGATGTTGGGCGGGAAGTGCGGCACGAGCCACCTTCAACTGTCGTTCGGCCAAAGCTTGCTCTTGCTCAAGATCACTGGAGTGTGCGGCGACAACAATCAGGGTCCACAATGGCATAATGATGTTCGGAGAGTCCTTGCCGAAAGTGCTTTCAGCAAGAGTGAGCGCTTCGTTTGCCAGCGATTGCGCCTCAGAAAAATTGCCGAGCGAGGACTCCGATGTCGCGACATTGCTCATCGCGGCAACCAGAAGATCGGGTCTGGCATTGAGATCACGCTGAATCTGAAGCACGTCTCGCATCATGCGCGTACCGTCGCGAGGATCACCCTCACCAAAGCGGATGACTGACAGTGCCGACAACGCACCGGCGTATTCGCTTGGACGATCATGCGCGTGGGGCTCGAGTATCGCGACCGCACGCTCAAGGTGGACTTTCCCAGTGAGTGGCTCACCGCGATAATTGGCCAGAACGCCCAGGTTGACGAGGGTTTCCGCAATCGCCGGATCGTCTGCTGCGTGAGTGCTTTCTGCCAATGCCAAGGCGCGCTCGAACAAGTCCCGGCCCTGATCAAGATTGCCCTTCATCGTGGATATTTCGCCGAAGTCGTCAAGCAGTTCGCCTTGCAGAATGGGGTCGTCGGCAAACTCGGTGTCGATGCGCTTGAGCGCGTCGTCGAATGCCTGGGCCAAGGTCGTCGCACCGTCTTCGGTACGGCGCATCGGATCTTCCTGCGTGAATACCGAAATCAGGAAGTCCTTCACCCGTCGCGAGCGTTCCGCGCTCTGCTTCGCCGACACGGTTTCCAGGTCGGCACGTTTTGCCTGTTGGTCGGCGAGCTCGGCCTGATGACGCGCCTTGTCGGCTTGCCAAAGCGCCGCAGCAAGACCGGCAATGAGAGCAAGCAGGACCAACGCGGTTGCCGCTACGCCAACCTGATGCCGGCGCACGAAACGATTGAACCGATACGCCGTGGAATCTGCACGCGCCGCGATCGGGCGTGCCTCAAGCCAGCGACGCAGGTCATCGGCGAAAGCCGCCGCCGTTGCATAGCGCCTGGCCGGCTCGCGCTGCAGCGCCGTGGTGATGATCAGGTCAAGATCACCGGCGATGTTCCGTGAAATTTGAGCCGCGTCGGCATCCTCGCCATACAGCTCACGCAACTGATCGACGCCGAGTTTCCCGGCCAGCGTACTCGCGCGATCGACGACTTCCTGACTGGCATCAAGCGCCAATTGCGCAGGTGTCGCACCGCGCCGCTGACGCGGCAATTGCCCGGTCAGCAATTCGCACAGCATCAAGCCGAGCGCATAGACATCGGTCGCCGTGCCGATCGCCTCGCCAAGGATCTGTTCGGGCGCGGCGTAGGCTGGCGAGAGGACGCGCATGCCGGTACCGGTCGCGGTCTGCTCGCCACTTTCCTCAATCAACTTGGCGATGCCGAAATCCAGCACGCGCGGTTCACCCTGATGGTCGACGAGCACGTTTGATGGCTTCAGATCACGGTGCACGATCAACTGACTGTGTGCGTAGGACACCGCATCGGCAACCTTCACCAGCAGCGCGACGCGGTCGCGCACATCGAGCGCTTGCCCGCTCGCATAGGTCGTGATTGGCTTGCCGTCGACGAAATCCATCACATAGAACGGGCGCCCATCACTGCTCATGCCGCCATCGACCAGGCGAACAATATGCTTGTGCTGCAAGCGCGCGAGGATGCGTCGCTCCTGCAAGAAACGACGCAGGATCGCGTGGGTATCCATGCCGCGTTTGAGCACCTTCACTGCGACTTGCTGTTCGTAAGCGCCATCGGTGCGCTCGGCCAGCCAAACCACGCCCATGCCGCCTTCGCCGAGCAGGTAGAGCAATCGATACGGGCCAGCCACGCCATCTGCTGGCATGCCATCACTGTCGCGAGTCAACACGCCGGGTACCGCTGCTACGGCATCGCCATCGAGAAGACCGCTCGTATCTTCATCAGCCTTCAGCAAGGCGCGCACTTCACCAGCGAGAGCTGCATCCGCCGCTTTGATACTCGCCAATCTTTGCTCGCGCTGATCGACATTGAGCTCCACCAGCTCATCAAACAAGGTAGAGATTTGCGACCATCGATCGGACGAGGGGGGCATGACTCAGGAAGCCGTCATCTCGCGTTGCAGAAACGCGCGTGCGCGGCGCCAGTCTCGTTTCAGCGATCGCTCGGAGCGATCAAGCACGTCCGAAATTTCCTTGAGTTCAAGTCCCGCATAAAAACGCATCTCGACCAAGGCAGCCAGCGGCGCGTCAATTTCATCAAGGCGAGCCAGTGCCGAGTCGAGTGCGAGCACTTCATCGCCGCGATCGGCGGCTGCGGCTTGTAGTGCATTTGTATCGAGAGAGGCAATCTGCATATCCCCCCCGCGCCGGATTGCTGCGCGCGAGCGCACATGGTCGATGACGATTTGGCGCATCACCCGCGCGGCAACCGCGAAGAAGTGGCTGCGATCATTGACATCCAGGGTGCCGTGTTTGGCGATCTTCAAATACGCCTCATGCACAAGTGAGGTCGTACGCATCATCTGATCGCCGCGCAGCTGGCCAGCGGCAAGGCGACGCAGGTCGTCATAAAGAAGCGCGAACACTCGCTCTGACGCCGCTTGTTCGCCAGCCCGCGCCCGACCCATCAATTCGGTTATTTCACTCATGCGCGTTGGCGGCCTCCCGATCCGTCTACGTGCCGTTCGCTTTACGAATAATGATCCGGTGCACAAACCTTTCAGGCTTGGCAGCGAATCGCAGCGCGGCTCTGTACCAAAGAGTAGCCTCATGGCGCGCCCCTGTCGCGCGCTTTGTACGGAATTCTCCGAGCCCCACCAGCCGTGCAGGGTGATCGCTGCAACCCTTCAGGCGACATCTGCCCCATCGAGCCTGTTCGACTTTGCGGGAAGGCGCTCGACAAAGGTGCAGAGATCTCAAAGGGAATGCTCAATTTCATACTCTTTCAAATCAGATTCTTACAAAGCGTTCAATCAAGTAAAGTCAAAAGAAGAGCCGTTCAGAATCAATAGAAGAACGGTTTTGCTCAAGTAAACGGATTTCGGACTGAGCAAGGGCCACGGGCGATTGCTGCTCGAATGGAAGACGCGGCTGCAAAGATCAAACGTGAGGTAGTTGGCATTTCGCTTGCGAAGCAACGCACATGACGAAACCTGAAATCGCAACTACCATGCCGGTTCACTTGATCGGGGAGATCTCATGCGTTTCTTTGCTTTAGCTGTGTCATTGGCCTTAACCGCGATGCCGGCCTTTGCCGGCGAAAACATCATGCTCGTGCTCGATGCGTCGGGTTCGATGTGGGGAAAGATTGGGACCAAGACCAAGGTCGAGATTGCCCGGGAGACGGTTGCCGATGTGCTCGGCGCCTGGAAGGTCGACAACACGATTGGCTTGGTTGCCTATGGCCATCGGCGCAAGGGCGACTGCAACGATATTGAAACCTTGATCGAACCGGGACCGTTGAACAAACCTGCGTTCCTTGCGATGGTCAATGGTCTGAATGCCAAAGGCATGACCCCGCTGTCGGCTGCGGTGAAGCATGCCGCAGGCGTGCTCAAGTCATCTGAGCAGAAGGCGACCGTGATCCTGGTTTCAGATGGCGAAGAAACCTGCAACCTTGATCCCTGCGTGGTTGGTGCCGAACTGGAAAAAAGTGGCGTCGACTTCACCGCGCATGTGATTGGTTTTGATGTCAGCGATCCGAAGCACCAGGCGCAGTTGCGTTGTCTGGCCGAGAACACCGGCGGTCGCTACTTCAACGCGCGCAATGCCGATGAACTCGGTGCGGCGATCGAAGGTGCTGTCAATGCGAGTACCGAACCGCCGCCACCGCCGGCTTCCGCAACGGTTGCTGCAAAAGGTGCGTTGACGATCACCAGCGAGGTTGAGGTTTCCTGGAGCGGCCCAGCTGATCGCGGCGACTATGTGACCTTTGCGCCTGTAGGCTCGAAGGATGGTGTCTATCTCGAATACGAAGTGGTCGGCAAGAAAGAAAAGACGGCCGACAAGGGTGTCATCACCTTGCGTGCTCCCGCCGAGGCCGGTCCGGTTGAATTGCGCTACGTCAGTCCCATACGCAAAGAAAGCGTGCTTGCCCGCATCGTGCTTGAAGTCGGCGACGCCGAAGCAAGCATCGACGCACCCGACAGTGTGCCGGCCGGCAGCACGGTCAAGATCACTGCGCGCGGCCCGGTCGGCAATCGCCATTGGGTTGGTTTCGCACCGAAGGGCAGCCCGATCACGGCTTACCTGAAATATGGCCGTCCAACCGCCGCTGTCACCGAGATGGAGCTGATGCCACCCTCAGAACCCGGCGAGTACGAATTGCGCTACGTCCTCAACGAAAACGATCGCATCATCGCCACGCGACCCATCACGGTCACCGCGAGTACGGCCAGCGTCAGCGGCCCTAGTACAGTAATGGCTGGTGACACAGTGACGATCAAGGCCAGCGGACCGGAGGGTTCAGGCCACTGGATCGGCTTTGCGCCGGCCGGTAGCGATGTGACCAGCTATCGTGACTATATGCGCCCGAAAGGCGCGACCACGGAAGGCAGCTTGATGGCGCCAACCGAAGCGGGTGAGTACGAGCTGCGCTACGTGCTCAACGAGCGCGAAAAAGTCATCGCATCGCAGCCGATCACGGTAACCGAAGCCGTCGCCAAGCTCGACTCGCCGATGGTTATGGCAACCGGCGCCGAAATCAATGTTCGATTCCAGGGTCCACGACATGCGAGCCACTGGATCGGTTTCGTACAACGTGGAACGATTGATTATTTAGACTATTCCCAAGTGCCGTTGACGGGAGATTCCGTTTCGTTGCGCGCTCCCAACGCGTCTGGCGACTACGACATCGTTTTCGTCATCGACAAAACGGCCATCGCGCGCAATCCGGTGACTGTTCGCTGAAAGCAAAAGGCGGCCGAAGCCACGCTTCGGTCGTTCTCATTTGATGTTCGATCCACTGACCTTGCAGTTCGATGACGCAATGACGGTAGCATCATCCGGTCAATCGTCAGCGATCGTGTCCCAAAGTCCGCATCTCTCCGCCGAAGCATTGGTGAATGAATGCAGATCATGAACCGTTGACCACGATCGAACATCGCGTTGTAAATGTCCTCCATGAGTTCGGCAAATTGACGATGCAAGTTCCTGCAGCCTGGCCCCCGCCGCCGCCATCCCTCGTGGGTTGATTGACGCAGCAATAGTGCTGCGCTTTCTCCGGGAGAAATCCATGAATCCGCTAAATCCACGCCTACTGGCGACCGTGATTGCCGTCTTTGCCAGCACCCCTTTTGTGAATGCCGCAACGCCGGCCAGCGGCAAGGTTGGCGATTGGACCGTGGTCGATGCGATTGCCTGGCGCGACAAAATGGGCACGCATATCGTGGTCAGCGACAAGCCATTCGATCGCAACGCCATCGGCAGTGATCTGAAGATCAATTCCTTGGACGTTGTGCACCATCAAATGCCTCCGCTCAATGCTCAAACCTATGAACTGGGCCTGGATGCCGAAGGCAAGGTAGGCGGGACCAGTATTTCCATGCCTGGTGGGGCGCTTGCGAGCTCGTCGAACGACATGTCCAATGGGCTCAAGCTTGACAAGAACGACGGCAGCAGGGTCGCTGGCAGCTTCGTTTACGCACCTGCGAACATCCGCTTCGATGTACCGGTTGTCAGCGGTGTGATGCGCAGGCCGGGCAAGCCGTTGCCGGCCGATGGTGGCGAACCGGGCAAAGCGTTAAATGCTCAGATCATTGCCATTGCCAAAGGCGACATCCACACACTGGTCAAACTAAGTCCGCCTGAACACCGTGAATCGACCCTGGCCAATGCCGAGGCGGAAGTGGAGTACGCGCAACAAAACACGCCAAGCAAAGTGACCATCACCGGCGGCAGCATCGACGGCGATCGGGCTTGGATTGATTTCGACGGCGTGCAGGGAGGCCAATCAATGCAAGGCCTTGCCATCGTCGAAAGGGCCGACGGCGCGTGGTACGTCCGCAAGATCGAGGCGCGCAAAAGCGAATAGGTGGACCCCGCCAAATCGAACAGAAAAAAGCCCCGCATCGTTGCGGGGCTTGCTTGAGATGACTCCGAACTTGAATGGCTAGGCCGCGCGACGCTCGTGTCGGCCTTCGCCGATTTCCTCGATCAGCTTCGCATTGAACGCATCGAGGTCCTTCGGCGTGCGGCTGGTGACGATGCCATGATCGACGACGACTTCCTCATCGACCCAGGTAGCACCGGCATTTTCGATATCCTTGCGGATGGTCGGCACCGAGGTGACCTTGCGGCCTTTCAGCACGCCTGCATCGGCCAGAATCCACGGCCCGTGGCAGATGGCCGCGACCGGCTTGCCAGCTTCGATGAAAGCCTGCACGAACGCCAGCGCGTCCTTGTTCACGCGTAACTGATCGGGATTGAACAGACCGCCCGGCAGCACGATGGCGTCATAATCCTCTGCCTTCGCATCTTTCAACTCCTTGTTGACGGCAACCTTGATGCCTTTCTCTAGATGCTTGAAGGCCTGCAATTCACCGGCTTCCGGAGAAACCACGTGGACCGTTGCGCCAGCGGCCTTGAGCGCGTCGCGCGGACTGGTCAATTCACTTTCTTCAAATCCATGGGTGACGAGGATGGCGACTTTCTTGCCTGAGATAGAGTGGCTCATTGAATATTATCCTTGAGGTATTGCCGCACGTGCAGTGCAGCGTTGCAACAAGCCTAAACCGGCATGCTTTAACCTCAGGCAACCTTGATCAATCAATCTAACTTGAGGTTCATAAAACGATGGATGGCGCGGGGAAAATCGAATGAAAACCCTGTTGATCATTTGGCACAGCCGCACAGGTGCGAGTGAGCAGATGGCGGCAGCCGCGCAGCAAGCAGCGGCGAGCGAAGAGGGCGTACGAACAAGATCGCTGCGTGCCGATCAGGCATCGGCCGCCGACGTTCTTTCCGCCGATGCTTTGCTGTTTGCGGCGCCGGAAAATCTGGCGTCCCTCTCCGGCGCGATGAAAGAGTTCTTCGATCGTACGTATTACGATTTGCTTGACCACTGCAATGGCAAATCCTACGCCTCGATCATCTGCGCCGGCTCCGATGGCCAAGGCGCACAGCGCCAGCTCGATCGCATCGCCACCGGTCTTCGCCTGCGCCGCGTCGCTCCGCCCATCATCATCAACACCGCCGCGCAGACTCGTGAGGCGATCCTTGCGCCGAAACAACTTGGCTCCGATGATCTCAATCATGGTCATGAACTCGGCGCACTGATCGCCGCCGGTATGGCGATGGGGATCTTTTGATCGCGCGGCAATAGATCCGCTGCGGGCGCGACTCTGTGCGTGGCTTTTCAATCAGCAGATCAACGTTACGTTACCTGTCTACTACACCGATTGGCTGGCAATTTAGCGCGCCGACCACGCATTCACACCAGTAGACGTCACTTCTGCCTGATCAATGCAGGCTGTGCCGAATACCAATCTGCCGCACGCAGCAAATGGAATTCATGCGCACCCTTGTCGACAGCTAGACCAAGCTTGAGCCGTTTCCAGCCAATCAGCAGATCGCCTTTGGGCGCCGCATCGGCAACGCGCATACGCGCCTTGACCTCGAAGCGATCATTGCGTGCATCGACGGCATCAAATACCAATGTCTTATCCAGCATGCGCATATCCGCCGATGCCCGCAACGAACCGGCATCAGCCAATTTCAGTACCCAGCGTGGATAGTCGCGTTGGCGAGTGAACAGGGCCAGCAGCAAACCGACGTTTTGCATCTCGACATCGACTTTCGCATCGATGGTAAGCGGCTTTCGCGCTTCGACCTGACCTCGTTTGAGGGTCAAGTTTGCCCACCAGGATTCTCCTTCTGTGCGGTCCTGATCAGTCAAACGCACGTTGCGCAATTTCAATGTGCTGTTGTCCAGATCGAAATGCCGCGTGGCCAGCTGGGTGCCGCCAATCCTGGCGTCGAGATCAAAATCGCTGATCAGCGAGATCTGGCCGAGTCGTGCACCGGCCTTGCGCGCGTTGACAACCACACGCCCCTTGGTGATTTGTCCGTTGCCATCGAGACTCAAATCGCCATCCACGGTCGCCGAGCCGTTGGTCACTTGAACTGCGCCGGGCGGCAAATAGGCATTGATCGATTTGAGATCGGGCAGGCTGGCCTTGCGAAATCGCACGTCTGCTTTGAGTGTTTCGCGAAGACGGCCGAGATCTTCAGCCGACTCCATCGTGATCGCCAGATCCTTTCCAGAGGCGATCACTGTATCCGGTTTAGCGGTCGACGCCGCCTCGAAGCGCGCGAGGTCCAGATCGACTCTGGCGAGCAGGGTACCGTTGGCATCATCGAGCTTTCCGCTGGCGCGCGCCGAGCCGCGGAAAACGTGATCGGCAACGCGCGCGACCAGATCAACCTCGGGCACATCAACATGACTGCCGGGCTGCAGTTGACCGGAATCGATACGCAGTTGTGCATCGACCTGACCAGCACCTTCAAGCGTGATCCACGGCGCCCGGATCAAGGCCTGGCCGAGCCAGTCCAGGCTCGCAAATCGCCAATTCACCGCGAGCGTGCCCGATAGTTTGGCCAAGGCGGCCTTGGCATCGGTCGGCAGGCTTGCATCGGTTTGCGCATAGACAAGATTTGCCTTGATCGCGCCCGGATGTTGGGCGGTTGCCGGCACGTCAAGATCGAGATGCATGCCGTCTGCCTCGACTCGCGCTTTCAGGCTGGCTTCGGCGAGTACCGGCTCGGCGGTGGAGACAACGCGCATCGGCATCGCGATGCCAAATTTCCCTCCGTTCGCAAACCAGCCGCGCTGCCAATGCAGATCCACTGCAAGGCGACCGTTTAAATCCTCCTTGGGAAAATCAGGCGTCCAGCGTCCCTCTGAATCGACATCCATTTGTAGCCCGGACAGCTCGCCATCCAATCGCACTCTTGCATCGGTCAAAGCAAGCGTTGCCAAGCCGGAGGCGTCTTCACGGCGATGCGAATCAATTTCAAATTGTCCCGACGCGCTGCCATTGCGGAAAATCACGCGCTTACCCTGGCGCACCTCAATCGCGTTGAGCTCGAAGTCTGACGGCAAGATCTGCCACGGCCCGCCACGCATCTGCTTGATCATGCCGAAACGGGCGGCGCCGAGCAGCTCGATATCGAAACCAAGCACATGGGCTTTTTCGATCTGCGTGCTGCTGATGCGATCAAGGCGGACGGTCCAGCCGTTTGGCCGCGCCGGCGGCGGCAGCATGTCCTCCGCACTGCGCAGGATCTCGCCCTGCACCGCGCCAGCCTCGATCCACGGCATGCGCAACTCGCGCGAGAACAATGGCAGCAGTGCAATCTTCGCACTACCGCTCGGCGTGTGTGCGTTCCACAGCACATGTCGTACATGCCCCTGGACTTGCACATCCCACAATCGGGCGTAGCCGGGCCACCAGGTCAGCCCATGGCTCCAATGCAACTGGAATTTCTCGGGTTTGTGGTTGATCGCCCACGGTCCGAATGGAGTATTGAGGAACACGTTTCCAGCAATCAGATAGCTGCCGAAAACCACCACAACAGTCCACAGCAATCGACGAAACACGATGTGCATAATTTTCATATTGGTCAGTTGAGCCCATGCATCCATCAGCCGAACCACATTGAGCGAGCCCATCTACTCACTGAGACGCCTTGGCGCGGTAGCGAGATAAAAGGGTGGCTGATCGTGGATGCCGGGTGGCATCCATCTTTGCCCAGCCGAGCGATGATGTAAATCGAGCATGCTGCGCGTAAGTTGCATTTCGCGTGACGGTAATTGCCACACATGTTTCGGTTAGTCAGATCGACGCAACAAAAAAACCCCGCATCGCTGCGAGGTTTTTTTGTAAAAGTGTGACTAGTTTTGGCGTCTGTTGAGAAGTACGGCCACGAGTGGCCGTACTTGCTCTTGCGATCAGGGCGATCAGGGCGATCGCACAGGGGATTAGAAACCCATGCCGCCCATGCCACCCATACCGCCCATGTCACCACCGCCACCACCGTGGCCGTGTGACTCTTCCTTCTTCGGTGCTTCGGCAACCATCGCTTCGGTGGTGATCATGAGACCAGCGATCGAAGCGGCGTTCTGCAGCGCGGTGCGGGTGACCTTGGTCGGATCAAGAATACCCATTTCGACCATGTCGCCGTATTCACCGGTGGCTGCGTTGTAGCCGTAGTTGCCCTTGCCGTCAGCAACCTTGTTCAAGATCACGCTCGGCTCTTCACCGGCGTTGGTGACGATTTCGCGCAGCGGCGCTTCCATCGCACGACGCAGGATCTGGATGCCGTGATTCTGCTCTTCGTTGTCACCCTTGAGCTTGGTCAGGCCAGCCAGAGCACGGATCAGCGCAACACCGCCGCCCGGGACCACGCCTTCTTCGACGGCTGCGCGCGTGGCGTGCAGGGCGTCTTCAACGCGGGCCTTCTTTTCCTTCATTTCAACTTCGGTCGCGGCGCCGACCTTGATGACGGCAACGCCGCCAGCGAGCTTGGCAACACGCTCTTGCAGCTTCTCGCGGTCGTAGTCCGAAGAGGTCTCTTCGATCTGCGCCTTGATCTGCTTGATGCGCGACTGGATCGTGGCGGCTTCACCGGCACCGTCGATCAAGGTGGTGTTTTCCTTGGTGATGACGATCTTCTTGGCGCGACCGAGATCCTTCAAAGTTGCCTTCTCGAGCTGCAGGCCGACTTCCTCGGAAATCACCTGTCCGCCGGTCAGGATGGCCATGTCTTCGAGCATCGCCTTGCGACGATCACCGAAGCCCGGCGCCTTGACGGCGACGACCTTGACGATGCCGCGGATCGTGTTGACGACGAGAGTCGCCAGCGCTTCGCCTTCGACTTCTTCGGCGACGATCAACAGCGGCTTGCCAGCCTTGGCCACGCCTTCGAGGATCGGCAGCAACTCGCGCACGTTGGAGATCTTCTTGTCATAAAGAAGGATGTACGGGTCTTCGAGTTCAACCTGCTGTGACGCCTGGTTGTTGATGAAGTACGGGGAGAGGTAGCCGCGATCGAACTGCATGCCCTCGACGATATCGAGTTCATTGTCGAGGCCGGAACCTTCTTCAACGGTGATCACGCCTTCCTTGCCGACCTTGTCCATTGCTTCTGCAATGAGCTTGCCGATCGGCTCGTCGCCGTTGGCCGAGATCGTGCCGACCTGGGCGATCGACTTGGAATCAGCCGACGGCTTCGAGAGCTTCTTGAGCTCTTCGACGGCGCTGATGACGCCCTTGTCGTTGCCGCGCTTGAGATCCATCGGATTCATGCCGGCAGCGACTGCCTTCATGCCGTCGCGGATCAGCGCCTGGGCGAGAACCGTGGCCGTGGTGGTGCCGTCGCCGGCGACGTCGGAAGTCTTGGAAGCAACTTCCTTCAACATCTGCGCGCCCATGTTCTCGAACTTGTCAGCCAGTTCGATTTCCTTGGCGACGGAGACGCCGTCCTTGGTGATGGTCGGTGCGCCGAAGCTCTTTTCGAGCACGACATTGCGGCCCTTCGGACCGAGGGTGGCCTTGACCGCATTGGCCAGGGTATTGACGCCGCGCAACATGCGGGCGCGAGCATCTTCAGAGAAGCGGATTTCTTTAGCGGACATAGTGGAACTCCGGGATTCGATAGTCGGGTTTAGGGATTCGGTGTGAAGCAGACGCGGGAGAGATCGAGGAGGGTTGGGGTCGCGAGGCGTTGTTGTGCTCTAACGATGCCCAAATCCTTGATCTCAAATCCCTTCGCTTACTCAATCACCGCAATGATGTCTTCTTCGCGCATGACCAGCAGTTCTTCGCCGTCGACCTTGACCTCGGTGCCCGAGTACTTGCCGAACAGAACCTTGTCGCCGACCTTGACGGCGATCGGACGGACCTTGCCGTCGTCGAGGATCTTGCCCGTGCCGGCAGCGACGACTTCGCCGCGGATCGGCTTCTCTGCAGCGGAATCAGGGATCACGATGCCGCCGGCGGAAATCTTCTCTTCTTCCAGACGCTTGAGGATGACGCGGTCGTGTAGGGGACGAAGTGCCATGGTGGTATTCCTTTAACTAGTTGATTGAATTGAATAATTATCGGGCTGTTAGCACTCTGCCCGAGTGAGTGCCAATTCTACTCGCGTAAAAATGCCTGTGGAAGTCCCCAGGCATTGGCGTGCTCCGAACATGGGGTTGTGTCGGATCGATTCAATGGTCCAGCCGTCAATGCGCACTGCAACATTCTTTTGCAATGAGGCTTACCTATAATCAGCGGCCGCGCGCACTGCCCCTGGTGCGCCCGATAAGGGAAATAGCCCATGAATTTCAAGCAAGGCGCACTTGGCGCCACCGCTATCGTTTTTGCCGGTTTTCTTGGCAGTGCAACTGCCCAGGTGGTTCCACTGGTGGGCGGCACCCCCGCGGTGCAGGATTTTGATTCGCTGGCCAGTAGCGGCACCAGTTCGACGTTGCCGGATGGCTGGTACCTTTTCGAAACCGGCACCAATTTCAGCTACACGGCCAACGATGGCGTGGCCAATTCCGGCGACACCTACAGCTATGGCACAGGAGCGAGCAGCGAGCGCGCGCTGGGCACGGTGGCTTCAAACTCGGTTTCTCCAAGGATTGGCGCACAGCTGCGCAACGACAGTGGTCAGGCCCTGAGCGAAATCGCGGTCGCCTTCACCGGCGAGCAGTGGCGACTGGGTGCAACCGGCCGGGCTGACTCGCTTGTATTCGAATACAGCCTCGATGCAACCTCGCTGGCTGATTCCAGCGCAACCTGGGTCGCGCTGACCACCCTCAACTTCTCCTCGCCGACGACGACCGGCTCCACGGGTGCACTCAACGGCAATCTTCCGGCCAACCAGACCGCAGTCAGCGCTTCAATCACCGGTTTGAATCTGGCCCCAAGTGCGATTCTGTGGGCGCGCTGGAGCGATCCGAATATCAGCGGTTCCGACGACGGCCTCGCCATCGACAACATCAGCTTTGCCGTCGCCGGTGACCCGCCCGTTGATGTGCCGCCGACTGTCGTCTCGACAACGCCTGCCAACAACGCGATCGACGTTGCCTTGGCTGCAACACTCAGTGTGAGCTTCAGTGAAGCGGTCAGCCTCGGCGATCCGTGGACAACGATCAGTTGCGGCATGTCAGGCAATCACACAGTCGGCGTAAGCGGTGGCCCGACCAGCTTTACCCTGACCCCGTCACCAGCCTTTGATGCTGATGAAATCTGCACCTGGACGATTCTCGCCAGCGGTGTAACCGATCAGGATGGAACACTTGATCCTATGACCAGCGACGTGGTGGTCAGCTTCACCACGCTCGATCCGGCCAATATTCCGCCGCCGACAGTGATCTCGACCCTGCCTGCCGACAATGCGACCAACGTGCCGCTTGCCAGCGATGTTCGAGTCAATTTCAGCGAAGCGGTGACGACTGCGCCTGGCGCCTTTGCACTGGCTTGCGACGGCAACCCGATCGTTGTGACGGAGACCGGAACCGGTTCGACGCGCACGCTGACACCGGCGACCTTGCTTCCAGCCGATGGCGTGTGCGAATTCACGATCAATGCCGCCAACGTACAAAATGCCAGCAGCATTCCGATGGCACAGTCGCTGACCACCCATTTCACGGTCAGCACGGGCGGCAGCAGCGGCTATTATGATTCGGTCAATGCGAGCAGCGTCGAGCAATTGCGTTGCAGTCTGCATCTGCTGATACGCGGCCATACCGCCTATCCGTATAGTGGATCCGGCACCAGTACCTGGACCATTCTCGAAACCGCGCAGGCCAATCCGAACAATCCGAACCAGATTCTGGATGTCTATCGCAACCGCTTCTATACCGCGGTCAGCGATCGCGCCGGAACCGGTGGCGGCGTCACTTACAACCGGGAACACACCTGGCCGAACTCGCTGGGCTTTCCAAGCCAGACCGGCAGCCTCGGCCTGCCGAATGCGCCGTACACCGATACGCACATGCTTTATCTGTCCGACACCGGTTACAACTCAGACCGCAGCAACAGCCCGTATGGCGACTGCACGGTCATGGCGAGCTGTGCGGAACGCGCCACCGAGGTCAATCTCGGCTTCGGCGGCGGCAGCGGCGTTTATCCTGGCAACTCGAACTGGTTCAACAACAGCACGTTCCAAACCTGGGGCCATCGCAAAGGTGATGTCGCTCGAGCGGTCATGTATATGGCGATCCGCTATGAGGGTGGTACGGATCCGACCAGTGGCCAGACCGAACCGAATCTTGAGCTGACCGACAACCGCAGCCTTATCGTGGGCACCAGCAACTACAACGCGCCGGCCTACATGGGCTTGCTCACCGATCTGCTCGCCTGGAGTGCCAGCGATCCACCGGACGCGGAGGAAGTCGCGAGAAACGGCGTGATCCAGACGTTTCAGGGCAATCGCAATCCATTTATCGATCATCCGGAGTGGGCGACACGCGGCTTGTTCGAGTCGAGCAATCCGACGACTTGCGAGCCACTTGGCAGCGACGTGATTTTTGCCGATGGATTCGAAGTGTCGGTTGGGCAGACGATCCATTGACGAATAGGCAAACAGAGTCCGAGTTGCGGGCTCTGTTTGCATCGACGATGAAAGAAGTCTCGCGCTTCACCGGTTGAATCTCCGCAGGTAGCGCCAAGACTCGCCGGGTAACGATCGGGGGTGTGGGAGCCAAGCCCGGGGCGAGCTTTATCGCGCTGAAGCACAAGCTCGCCCCTGGCGGGGTTCCTACATGCTTGACTCACTTCCATGACCGCCAAACTGACATGTCCATCCTGATCGTCCATTGCAGTTGTGCTGCTGATGGCAGCGCTGAAGCAATTGCCAAGGCTTTGATCGACGAGCGCCTCGCGGCCTGCGTTTCGGTGCTTCCGGGCGCGCGTTCGCTGTATCGCTGGCAAGGTGAAGTACATGCCGATGATGAAGTGTTGATGCTGATCAAGACCACGCGCGAGCGCTATCCTGCACTGGCTGCACGCTTGCTCGACCTGCATCCGTATGAACTGCCCGAGATAATTGCGGTCGATGTCAGCATTGCGCACGCGCCTTACGCGGCTTGGGTTGAAGAGCAAGTGGGGCAGTGACCCTTCGCGCGAACGCCTATCCACCCATTCCGGAGTCTTCTCTTGTCCCGTAATTTGTTCGCCGCCCTGTTTTCGCTGTTCGTTTTCTCAGCAGTCCATGCGCAGGAGCAGGATGGATTGCTGCCGGTCGAGCAGGCCTTCGTTCTCAAGGCCGAACTGGCCGGGCCCGATCGGATTGCCTTGCGCTGGACGATCGCAAACGATTACTACCTTTACAAGGGACGCATCAAGGCCAAAACCAGCCAGTCTGGCCTGGCGCTTGGCATGCTCGATCTGCCCAAGGGCATCGAGAAGCACGATGAATTTTTCGGCGATGTCGAGATCTACCACGACAGCATCGAGGGCAGCCTGCCGTTCACGCTCGCTGATCCGTCTGCAGCAACCGTCGATGTCACGATCACCGTGCAGGGCTGCCATGAGACTGAGCCGAAGATCTGCTACCCGCCGCACCCGGTAAACCTCTCACTGACTCGCGAGGCGATCGCTGCGGCGTTGCCGGCGAGTCCTCTCGCGGAAAAATTCGGCAGTGGTCTTGGCTTGGGTTCGGCCGTCGATTCGCTTGATTCAGATGAAGCCTTGCCGCCCGAGCAAGCGTTTGTGTTCGAAGCAATCGAGATGAGTCCAACCGAGATTCTCGCGCGCTGGACCATGCCCAAAGGCTATTACCTGTATCGCGACAGGAGCCATGTCAGCGTGGCTACTGGACGTGATGTCGAGGTTGGCGCGCCGCAGTGGCCAAATGGTGTTGATCACACCGATGAACACTTCGGTACCGTCGTTGTTTACTACGATCAGGTCGAATTGCCGATTGCCGTGCGTCGCGCCGATGGCCGCGCGCAGACGATCCAGTTGCAGGGAGAATTTCAGGGTTGCAAGGAAAACGGTATTTGTTACCCGGTGATGCAGCGCACGGTTGCTGTCGATCTTGATCCGGCCAGCGTCGACGAGCTGGCCACCGCAGCAAGAGCGTTCGTGCCTGCACCGATTGCAAGCGCTGATTCCAGCGCGGCTGATGCCTCTTCGGAAAATGCCCAGCGTTCGACGCCGCCGGTGGTTAGCAGCATCGGCATTCTTGGTGCGCTGCTGTTCGCGTTTCTTGGCGGTATCGTGCTGAATCTGATGCCGTGCGTATTGCCGGTGTTGTCGTTCAAGGTGATCGGCCTGGCGCAAAGTGGTGAGAGTCTGGCCAAGGCGCGTAGCCACGCGCTTTGGTACACGGCCGGCGTGCTGGTTTCGTTTGCCGTGATTGGACTTTTGGTGATTGCATTGCGCTCGGCCGGGCAGGCGCTGGGCTGGGGTTTCCAGCTTCAGCAACCGGGGTTTGTTGCGATCCTTGTCTACATTCTGCTCGCGGTCGGTTTGAGTCTTTCGGGCGTTTTCACGATCGGTGCGAGCCTCGCCGGAACCGGTCAGGGGCTGGCCTCACGTTCCGGGCCGGCCGGCGATTTCTTCACTGGTGTGCTGGCTTGCGTGGTAGCCAGTCCGTGTACGGCGCCATTCATGGGTCCGGCGCTGGCATTCGCATTCGCCTCCTCATCGATTGTCGCTTTGTTGATATTTCTTGCGCTCGGACTGGGCCTGGCCTTGCCATTCCTGCTGGTCGGTTTTGTGCCAGCGCTGGCCTCGCGATTGCCGAAGCCCGGCGCGTGGATGGAAACCTTCAAGCAGGTGCTGGCCTTCCCGATGTATCTGACTGCCGTCTGGCTGGTCTGGGTGCTCGGCAAGCAGCGCGGTGTCGATGCAATCGGCCTGGTGCTCGTCGGAGCGGTTGTACTCGCGCTGGCTCTGTGGTGGTTTGAGCGCAGCCGCTTTTCAGGCAAGCCACTTGCACGCATCTTCGGCGTGCTCGTGCTGGTCGCCTCCCTGGTGCCGATCTGGATGATCGTGAAACTCGACACGCCCTCGAAAACAACCGTCGAATCCAGCTCGGCAGTTGCCTATTCAAAAGACAAGCTCAGCGCCTTGCGAGCCGACGGGCGTACCGTCTTCGTCAACATGACGGCCGACTGGTGCGTGACCTGCAAGGCGAACGAAAAGAGCGTGCTGGGCACTGAGCATTTCGAGAATCTCCTGTCGCGGGCCAATGCCGTCTACATGAAGGGCGACTGGACCAATGTCGATCCAGAAATCACCGCGTTCCTGCAGGCGCATGGCGCGGTGGGTGTGCCGCTCTATGTGGTTTTCCACGGCACCGAAGGCAATGGCAAGGTGCTGCCGACGGTGCTGACTTCGGCGATGGTCGAGACTGCCTTGCCAGCCGCGGCACCTTGAGTCCGCAGGGTGCCGCGCCGAACACTTCTTTCTGAAGCCGAATCGAAATAACCATGTTCAATCGCACCAATATCCTGATCGTCCTGCTCGCGATTGTCAGTGCCGGGCTGGGTCTCGGGCTGAGCGCATTGTTGCGCCCTTCAACGCCGCCGCCGCTATCGTCGCAAGCGAGCGAAGACAGGATTCCAGTATTGGCCGTTGGTGACGCCATTGGCGATATCCAGCTGCCCGATCGAGAGGGCAAGTCGCGCAGCCTCGCGGAATGGAGCGGCAAACTGGTGGTCCTGAATTTTTGGGCCAGTTGGTGCGGACCGTGTCGTGAGGAGATGCCGATGCTTGATGCGATGCGTGCGCGATACGCGCCCAACGAGGTCGAAGTGATCGGTGTGGCTTCCGAAGAGGCTGCTGACGCACTCGGGTTTCTAAAGCAAAACCCGGTGTCCTATCCTATCCTGATCAATGCGCCCGATGACCCGCTCGATGTGTCCCTGCATCTGGGCAACACCCAGAGCGTGTTGCCCTACACAGCCTTGATCGGGCGTGACGGTCGTTTGCTGGCAACCCGCATGGGAAATTTCAGTGAGCAATCGCTTCGCGATTGGATTAGTCCCTATTTGTGAGCCTGAATAACATCGGACATCAGCTGTCGGAAGTCCCTCTCCCGTCGGCAGAGGGGTTGGGAAGAGGATTCAGGCGGAGCGAGCTGGGGGAGCGCTCAAGTCCGCTACTTTAGCCAAGGTGCGACCCCTCATCTGGCGCTGCGCGCCACCTTCTCCCGGCGGAAGAAGATCAATATCCGGCGGGGTTGCGCACCATTAAGTTTTTGAATGTGTCGCCCGGTGCTTGATTCTTTGAGCGCCGATCAGATCTCAATAGATCCCCATCAAGGAATTCACCATGTCGACTCCCGCCTACGCCGCCCTCGAAGCCAAAGCCGAGCTCACTCCATGGACGATCGAGCGGCGCCCGCCCGGCCCCCACGAAGTGCAAATCGAGATCCGTTACTGCGGCGTCTGTCATTCGGATATCCATCAAGCCCGAGCGGAGTGGGGCGGTGGAATCTTTCCGATGGTGCCGGGTCACGAAATCGTCGGTGAAGTCGGTGCCATCGGTAGCGCGGTGGACAAGTTCAAAGTTGGAGATCGGGTCGGCGTGGGCTGTTTTGTCGATTCCTGCCGCGAGTGTGCGGCCTGCAAGGAGGGTGAAGAGCAGTTCTGCTCGGGCGGCATGACGGCGACCTACAACAGCTTTGAGCGCGGCACCCAGCAACCGACTCATGGAGGCTATTCAACGCGCATCGTCGTCAATGAGGATTACGTGCTGCGCATTCCTGATGGGATACCTTTGGATCGCGCCGCCCCGTTGCTGTGCGCCGGCATCACCACGTATTCGCCCCTGCGTCACTTCGGCGTCAAGGCGGGCGATCGGGTTGCCGTGGTCGGTCTTGGCGGGCTGGGTCACATGGGCGTTAAGATCGCCAGCGCCATGGGTGCGAAAGTCACCGTGCTGAGTACCTCTCCGTCCAAGCGCGATGATGCGCTCAAGCTCGGTGCCGATGATTTCGCGGCCAGCTCGGACAAGGAAGCCTTCAAGAAACTGGCCGGCAGCTTCGATTTCATACTCGATACGGTGTCCGCGCCGCATGACTACAACGCCTATCTCAACCTGCTGCGCCGCGACGGAACGATGATCCTGGTCGGCATTCCCGACCAGCCGACGCCACTCTCGGCCGGCCCTCTCGTGATGGGACGTCGCCGTCTGGCTGGCTCGTTGATTGGCGGCATCCGCGAAACCCAGGAAATGCTCGATTTCTGCGCCGAGCACGGTGTCGCCTCGGATATTGAGTTGATTCCGATCGACAAGATCAACGAGGCTTACGAGCGCATGATCAAGGGCGACGTGCGCTATCGTTTTGTCATTGATTGCGCGAGTTTCTGAGGCCGTTCAAGTCCCGTAAACTAGGTAGGAGCTCGGTTCCGTTCGAGCTTTTTGCTTGCGTCCTCGGCGGAGAGCCCGCCCCTGGCGCGGCTCCGACGAGATTGTCGTTGATCGGTAGGCGCTAGGTTACGTGCCCCGAAAAAGGGACTTCCGTTGGTCGCGAGCTTTTTGCTTGCGTCTTGAGCGAAGCGCTCGCCCCTGGCGGGGCTCCTACAGAGGTCGTCACACACCAAAGATCGTCGATCTTCGTCGAACTGGACACAATGCGTCGGTTCGATGACACTAGCGCTCCTGTTTGAACCGGTCGATCGACCGCCGCTTCGGAGCGAACTTGTCCAAGATCCTCGTCCTGCACGGGCCCAACCTCAACTTGCTCGGAACACGCGAGCCGCAGGTTTATGGCCGGACGACGCTTAAGGAAATTGACGCAGGGCTTATCGCTGAAGCAACGGCCGCTGGACATGATCTGCAGGCGTTTCAGTCGAACGCCGAGCATTCGTTGATCGATCGAATCCACGCCGCGAGCGAGCAAGGGTTTGCCTGGATCGTCATCAATCCTGCCGGCTACACACACACCAGCGTCGCCTTGCGCGATGCACTGGCCGCCGTGGCGATTCCGTTTATCGAAGTTCACCTGTCCAACCCGAAGGCTCGCGAGCCTTTCCGTCAGCATTCCTATTTTTCCGACATCGCATTCGGCGTGGTGAGCGGATTTGGTGCCGAAAGCTATTCGATGGCGCTTCAATTCATTCTGCGTAGGGCCGACTCGAACTAAACCACAACCAACCGGATCGGCGCGTTCTCGGCACCGGTCCCCAGCAAGGGTGTACCCATGGATCTGCGCAAGATCAAAAAACTGATCGATTTGCTAGAAGAATCAAATCTGGCCGAACTGGAGATCAAGGAGGGCGAGGAAATCGTGCGTCTTTCGCGTTATCCAAAAAACATGACGCCAACTTATGCGGCAGCACCCGCCGCACCCGTGGCGGCCGTTGCGCCCGCCGCGCAGTACGCGGCCCCCGCTGCAGTGGAGACAGGCTCGGTGGCAGCAGCGTCGGACGCTTCGGCGAGTCGCGATCTGCCGCCCGGTACAACCGTCCTCTCGCCGATGGTCGGCACCTACTACGCCTCGTCAAGTCCGGATGCGCCACCGTTTGTCACGGTGGGTCAGCAGGTAAAGATTGGCGATACTCTCGGCATCATCGAAGCGATGAAAATGTTCAATCAGATCGAAGCTGAAATCTCCGGCACGGTCTTGGCGATACTCGCCGAAAGTGGACATCCGGTTGAGTTTGATGAACCCCTTTTCGTGATCGGTTGAGACGACGGAGCCAGTACCCATGCTCGACAAAGTGGTCATCGCCAATCGAGGCGAAATTGCGCTGCGTATCTTGCGTGCCTGCCACGTGCTTGGCATCAAGACGGTGGCCGTGCATTCAACGGTCGACCGAAATCTCAAACACGTCGGCATGGCCGATGAGTCGATCTGCATCGGGCCGCCGGCGGCGGCGGACAGTTACCTCAATGTGCCCGCGCTGATTGCGGCGGCCGAGGTGACCGATGCGCAGGCGATTCATCCGGGCTACGGTTTTCTTTCCGAGAACGCCGATTTTGCAGAACGTGTCGAACAATCAGGTTTCGTCTTCATCGGCCCGCGTGCCGAGACGATCCGCATGATGGGCGACAAGGTCGAGGCAATCCGCGCAATGAAAGCGGCGGGCGTTCCGTGTGTGCCGGGATCCGGTGGATCGCTCGGCGAGGATCTAGCCGAGAACACGCGCATTGCCCGCGATATCGGCTACCCGGTGATCATCAAGGCTTCTGGCGGCGGCGGTGGCCGTGGCATGCGCGTCGTGCATACCGAGGCCCACCTCGGCAATGCGATCACAATGACCAAGACCGAAGCCAAGGCCGCGTTTGGCAACGATCAGGTCTACATGGAAAAGTTTCTTGAAAACCCGCGCCATGTCGAAATTCAGGTACTGGCTGACGGCCAGGGTGGAGCGATCCATCTGGGCGAGCGCGATTGCTCGATGCAGCGGCGGCATCAAAAAGTGGTCGAGGAGGCCCCGGCCCCGGGTATCAGCGAAGAACAGCGGGCGGCGATTGGCAAGGTGTGTGTCGAGGCTTGCCTTCGCATCAACTACCGCGGTGCGGGTACGTTTGAATTTCTTTACGAAGATGGACATTTCTATTTCATCGAAATGAATACGCGCATCCAGGTCGAGCATCCGGTCACCGAAATGATCACCGGTGTCGATCTCGTTCGTGAGCAGCTGCTGATTGCCTCCGGTGAAAAATTGTCGATCAGCCAGCAGGATGTTCGCATCACGGGCCACTCGATTGAATGCCGCATCAACGCGGAAGATCCCGATACATTCATGCCATGCCCCGGCACGGTCAAGCGCTTCCTCGCTGCCGGCGGCCCTGGCGTGCGCACGGATACGCACATCTATGATGGCTATCGAATCCCGCCGAACTACGATTCGATGATTGGCAAGCTCATCGTGCACGGACGCGATCGTGAAACCGCCATCGCGCGCATGCGCCAGGCCTTGGCGGAAGTCGTCATCGAAGGCGTCAAGACCAACCTGCCGCTGCAAATGCGAATCATGGCCGATGGTGGATTCCAGACCGGCGGAATGAACATCCACTATCTCGAAAAGCGGATGGCCGAAGCGAAAGAAAAAGCGCTGGGCCTGAGCTGATTTTTTGCTTGAAGGTTGAGCGGGCTATCGACGGAAGCGCACGTACGCGCGCTTCGCGAGATACAGCAGATTGCCCGCGAACCCTTTGTCCTGAGCGGCGCGCAGCTCAGTATTTTCAGCGTAAAGCAAACGGATGTGCGCATCACGAGCGGCGATGAGCTGGCGAATTTCGGCGGCATCCTGAGCCGACAATGCGCGGCCTTCAGCAATGCTCTCAGGCAGTTGGCGATTGACGTAAAAAGTGGTGTGCCTTGCCACCACTTCGTCCGCTGGACGATCCTTGGTGTAGAAGTAAAGCGCGATCGAGCGTCGGCTCAGCGCTTGCTGAGTCTCTGGCAGTTTGATGGTGTTGAAGGCGTGCCAGGAGCGCTCGGAAGTCTCAAAAACCACGCAGCGATTGAACAGCGGCACGACGCTGCGTGCGGGCTTTGAGTCGGTATGTGGATTGGCAAAGAACTCCAGCAAGCCGCCCCAGCTTTCATCCCACAGCGGATTCAGATAGACAATCAGATTGAGCCTGCGATGCCAGCGTTCGCTGGGGTGATAATTGAAATCGACATGCGCGTCGAGGCTCATGCCGCTGCGATTTTCATGCGTGCCGCCGCCGAGATACCAGGGATCGTAGAGCAGATTTTCGATGCCGGTGAGTTGGCCCAGCCACTCAAGAAATTCAGTGCTGCGAATGACCGAATCGAGTCGCGCATACGCCGGACCGAGTGATTGGATGCGATCGACCGTCGACTTGCCACCTGGCGCGCCATCGTCGCCGACATTGTTGCCGCGCTCGAACGCAGGAAATGTCTCAAGCAGGGCGTGGGCAAAATCCGCATCCAGGAAATCGTCGATGACAGCATGTGGAAACGGCATTGCGGATGTGAACGCTGCGCGTGTTTCAGTGGCGCGCCGGCAAACGTCCGTGTTGAGAATGTCGAGGGCGGGTGTGTTGTTCATTAAGGACAATCGGAGTTGAATGCCTCGCGAGTGTAACGTCTGCCCTTGTGCAGGAGCGCCTCCAGGCGCGATGCTTGTGCTTCCTGCACTCAAGTAGCATCGCGGCGAAATGCGCTCCTGCAATTGAGCGATTCGCTTTTGGCAAACCCACTTCCCTCACCCACTCGCAAGCCTATGCCCTGGATTGAAGTTTCCCTGACCCTGCACTCCGATCAGCAAGAAGCGGTCGAAGCGGTACTTGAAGAAATTGGTGCGCTGTCGGTCACCTTGCTCGATGCCGATGCCGATACCAGCAACGAACAAGCCATTCTTGAGCCGGGCGTGGGCGAAACGCCAGTATGGTCGCTGCTTGTTCTTTCAGCCTTGTTCGAGGCCGAGGTTGATCGCAGTGGTCTGTTGCATGTCCTCGGCGAATTGTTGCCCGAACTTGAGCCCGATCAGGTTGTTTTTCGAGAAGTCGCTGACCAGGATTGGACGCGAGTCTGGATGGATCAATTCAAGCCGATGCAGTTCGGTCGGCGCTTGTGGATCTACCCGTGGAATATCGAGCCGCCGACACAAACGGATGCGACCGGACGTTCCAGTGAAGCCTGCGTCATTGTCCGTCTCGATCCGGGTATGGCATTCGGCACCGGCACGCATCCAACGACGGCGCTGTGTCTGGAATGGCTCGATCAGGCGGAATTGAACGGCAAGTCCCTGATCGACTACGGTTGTGGCTCCGGTGTGCTCGCCATCGCCGCAGCGTTGCTCGGGGCAAAGCCGGTAATCGCCATCGACAACGATCCGCAGGCGATTGATGCGAGTCGCGACAATGCCGAACGCAATGGCGTCGCGGATGCGATCAGCCTGTATTTGCCGAAATCTGATCCCGGCGGGCTCGTTGATGTGCTGGTTGCGAATATTCTGGCCGGGCCGCTGGCTCAACTTGCGTCGTTGTTTGCAGCGCGGATCAAGCCTGGTGGCGCACTTGCGCTGTCGGGAATTCTTCTCGGCCAACAAGACGAGTTGCTGGAGTGCTATGCCGAATGGTTCGAGGGTTTGGCCTTCTCGGTGCGCGAGGATTGGGTACGTATCGATGGTCGCCGTCGTGGCTGATTCGGCGGTCTCATACTTGGCCAAGGGAATCCGGTTGAGTTCGTGGCATTGTCTTCGCGCTTGAGACGCATCGTCTGCCCGCTCGCGTAGAATGGCGTCATGTACACCCAATGCCCTGAATGCCAGACCGTTTTCAAGATCAGCGCGGCCGAACTTGCCGCCGCGCATGCATCGGTTCGATGTTCGCATTGCAATGCGCTGTTTGATGCCCTGCCGAGCTTGAGCGAGCAATTGCCGCCCGAGCCCATTGGAAAGCTCGATCGCAATCCAGGGCAGCTTTCTCCTCCACAGCTCGGGCTTCCGGTGTTTCGTCCGAACCGCGGTTCTCAAGGCACCTTGTTTCTCGATCCGGATGAGCGGCCGCGTGCGCACGATCGACCGTCGAGGCCGCCGCAGTTCGCCCATCGACGCCGAACCTCAGATCCGGGCGGTAACGGCATCTGGCTGTTCGGCAGCTTTTTGCTGCTGCTCCTGCTCGGAACCGAAATCGCATGGGCCGAACGCAAACTCTGGATCAATGATTCAAGCTTGCGCCCGACGATCGTGGAACTCTGTGCGCGCTTGGGTTGCCAGGTGCCCTTGCGCAATGATGACGACATGCTGCAACTCGCCTCACGCGACATTCGTCCGCACCCCTCCGTGCCGGGCGGTCTGATTATTTCGGCCACACTACAGAATGCCAGTGAGTTCCCTCAACCGTTTCCAACGGTTGAAGTTACCTTGTCGGATCTCGATGAAAAGCGCATCGCGATGCGCCGATTCAAGCCCGGTGAATATGTCAGCGATGCCAAGGCTCTGGTCAATGGGCTCGCCCCGGGCGCCAAGGCGCCGCTCGTTTTCGAAGTCGCCGATCCCGGCAAAAATGCCGTCGCGTTTGAATTCCGTTTCGAGTAAATCGGCGGCAACAGCGTGCGTTTATCAGCCGATTCGGAAAACGGCACTTACCAAGAAGGCACGGCGGCGCTACTATCACCGACCCGCCACGCGGCTTGCACGAATAAATCTTGCGAGCGGGGGATTTGGTCAAGACGATTTCCGGGGATCTCAAAGTTGTGAATGCCGTTACTCCATTGCGTCTGCCAGGCGCAAATGATGCTGCCCTGCAGCCTGCGCTGAGCGAATGCGTTGCGCGCGCCGTTCGCCATTATCTTGCTGATATCGACGCGCAGCCTGCAGAGGGCTTGCATGCCTTGGTGGTCAGCGAAGTGGAATCACCGTTGCTGCGCGAGGTACTTGAATGGTGCGGCGGCAATCAGAGTCGCGCGGCCGCAACGCTGGGGATCAATCGCGCTACCTTGCGCAAGAAGCTCCAGCAGTACGGTTTGAGCTGAGACCTTGGCTTGGCTGAGCCGTTATACTGCACGGCTGCAACGTATCGCTTCCGGCTTATCGTATGTTTGACACACCCCTTCTCGCCGTTCGCCGCGCGCTTTTAAGCGTCTCAGACAAGACCGGCCTGCTCGATTTTGCACGTGGCCTCGAATCACTGGGCATCAGCCTGATCTCGACCGGGGGCACCGCGCAAAACCTGCGTGAGGCATCCATGCCAGTGGTTGATGTCAGCGCCATGACCGGCTTTCCGGAGATCATGGACGGTCGCGTCAAGACACTGCATCCGCTGGTCCATGGCGGCCTGCTTGGGCGACCGGGCATTGATGATGCGGTAATGGCCGAGCACGGCATCAGCACGATCGACTTGTTGGTGGTCAACCTGTATCCGTTTGACAAGGTGACCGCTCGACCGGATTGCTCGCTCGCTGACGGTATCGAGAATATCGATATCGGCGGACCCGCCATGTTGCGTGCGGCGGCAAAGAACCACGAGCATGTGATTGTCGTCATCGATCCGGCCGACTACGCCGAAGTGCTCGATGCGCTGGCGCATGGCGGAACCACCATTGAAATGCGTCGGCGCCTGGCGGCCAAGGCCTATGCCCACACGGCCAGCTACGATGGTCGAATTGCCGGTTGGCTGGGCGCACGCGCGAATGGCGAAACCAGTGAGCCATTTGCGCCAAGCCTGCATCTTTCCTATGAGCGCAAGCAGGTGCTCCGCTACGGTGAGAATCCGCATCAAGCGGCGGCCCTGTACGTCGAGCGAAATGCGCCGTCCGGCACCATCGCGAATGCGCGAGTTCTTGCCGGCAAGGAGCTTTCCTACAACAATCTTGCCGATGCCGATTCGGCGCTGGAGTGCGTCAAGGCATTTCGGCGCTCACCGGCATGCGTCATCGTCAAGCACGCCAATCCGTGCGGCGTGGCGCTTGCGCCAAGTGTTCGTGAAGCCTACGAACTCGCCTACGCGTGCGATCCGGTTTCCTCATTCGGCGGCATCATTGCGTTCAATCATCGCCTCGACAAGGAAACCGCCGAGCTGGTTCTTGAGCGCCAGTTTGTCGAAGTCGTGATTGCGCCGGAAGTGGATGAGGCAGCGCTGAGTGTCTTCGCGAAAAAGCCCAACGTACGGGTTCTGGCGACAGGCGAATGGGCCGAGCAAAGCGCCCACTCCATCGATTACAAGCGCATCGCAGGGGGCATGTTGGCTCAGGATGCGGATCGCGACACCTTGATGATGAGCGACCTGAAAGTGGTCACCAAGCGGGTTCCAGATGCAGAAGAACTGCGTGATTTGTTGTTCGCCTGGCATGTCGCCATGTACGTGAAAAGCAACGCCATCGTCTATGCACGCGACAGCCGCACGATCGGCATTGGCGCGGGCCAGATGAGCCGTGTCATCAGCGCGCGCATTGCGGCGATGAAAGCCGAGGAAGCAGGCTTGAGTGTTCCTGGCAGTGTCATGGCCTCGGATGCATTTTTCCCGTTTCGCGATGGCATCGACGCCGCTGCCGAAGTCGGCATCCGTGCCGTGATTCAGCCCGGTGGCTCGATGCGCGATGCAGAAGTGATCGCGGCCGCCGACGAAAACGATATCGCGATGGTGTTTACCGGCGTGCGGCATTTCCGTCACTGACGCGTAGCGCCAGTGATCGATATGCTTGTATTTCCATCCCTGGGTCTGGGTCCTGGCCAATCGATGGCCGGGATGACGTTCGCATGAAAAACTTGAACGCAATGCAAGCCACGATGAAATTGTCGAGAAATTCATGAAAGTGATGGTGGTGGGCGGTGGTGGCCGTGAACACGCACTGGCGTGGAAGCTTGCCCAATCCAAGCGCGTCAGCGAGGTGATTGTTGCGCCCGGCAATGCCGGTACGGCGGGTGAACCGCGTATGCGCAATGCTAATGTGGCAGTGAACGATGTCGAGGGTCTGCTGCAATTGGCGCGCGATGAAAGCATCGCCTTGACGGTGATTGGGCCCGAGATTCCGCTCGTGCTGGGTGTGGTCGACAGGTTTCGTGCGGCGGGCCTCGCGTGTTTTGGTCCGCGTCGCATCGCCGCTCAACTTGAAGGCTCGAAGGCCTTCGCCAAGGCTTTTCTGCAGCGTCACAACATCCCGACGGCAGGTCATGCCGTTTTCACCGAACTCAACGCCGCGCTGGCCTATGTGCGCAAGCAAGGCGCGCCGATCGTTATCAAGGCCGATGGTCTTGCCGCCGGCAAGGGTGTGGTGGTTGCGTTGACCATTGGCGATGCCGAGCAAGCCCTGCATGACATGCTCGGTGCGCATTCCTTCGGTGATGCCTCGGCGAGTGTCGTCATCGAGGAGTTTCTCGAAGGCGAAGAGGCCAGTTACATCGTCATTTCGGATGGCCATCACGCCTTGCCAATGGCCACCAGCCAAGATCACAAGCGCGTTGGTGAAGCCGATACCGGCCCGAATACGGGCGGCATGGGAGCCTATTCACCAGCCCCCGTTGTCAGTGCCGAGATTGATCAACGCATCATGGATCAGGTGATCAAGCCGACCTTGGCCGGCATGGCTGCCGAGGGTGCCCCCTTCATCGGCTTTCTGTATGCCGGGCTGATGATCGACAAGAGCGGCGCAGCAAAGGTCATCGAGTTCAATGTGCGCTTCGGTGATCCGGAAACCCAACCGATCATGTTGCGTCTGCAATCGGATCTGCTTGAGCTGATCGAGGCGGCACTCGACGGAAGGTTGCGAGACATGACGGTGCGCTGGGATCCACGTCCAGCCATCGGCGTGGTCATGGCCGCCCACGGCTATCCGGGCAAGGTGCGCAGTGGCGATGTGATCAGCGGCCTTGATGATGGTGCCGGCAAGGACTGCAAGGTTTTCCATGCGGGTACGCGAATCGTGGAAGACAAAATCGTCAGCGCAGGTGGACGCGTGCTCACCGTGTGCGCGCTCGGTGAGGATTTGACCGCCGCGCGCGCCCACGCTTACACGGCTCTCGGCAAAATCCATTTCGACGGTGAATTTCATCGCCGCGATATTGGCCATCGTGCGCTACAGCACCCAAGCTGATTCGCATCTGCCCGATCTTTTTTCCAAGCCGTTCCCCAGAGCCGATGCGTTCGACCCAAACCAATGCGCTGGAGCACATGGAGTCGAGGTCTGCGTCAAAGCGCCAAGCGCAAGCGCAGATGGTTCTCACCTCGTCGATATTGATAGGTGAACTCACGGG
>JBBSVJ010000012.1:0-29769 GCA_038233665.1 Lysobacterales bacterium | reverse complement strand
TCCATCCGTGCCAGAGCTGCGAATCATTCGCTGCTACTCGAAAGGTTTTCGATTCGCTGGTCTTGGTGTTCTCGTCGCGATAGGTGACGCCGAAATTGAAACTGTGGTTGTCCTTCCCCGGCAACGGAATCTGGTAGAGAGTCGACAGGGTTTTCAGGCGCTGCGCGAGAATCGTCTCGAATTTAAGCTTGTGTCCATGCAGATTGACCCAGCGTCGCTCCACGCCGCCGCGGATACCTGCTCCGGTATCGGTGCCAACGAAGACGCCGCCGGTGTAGACATTACGCTTGGCCGGAGCAAGGCTTACCGCAATCGGCACATTGCCAGCCTTTGCGTTTTCGATATCCGGCTGCACCTGCGAGATGGCGAAGTAGTTCGCATCAAACAGACGTTGCTGCAGCGCAAGCAGCTTGGTTTGATCGTAATAATCACCGACATCCCATGGGATGAATCGTTGCATGAACTTGTCGGGGAACTGTCCGCCTTCGAAATTGGTTTCGGCGAAGCGGTAGCGTTTTCCGGTTTTCCACTCAAGCATGATCTTGGCCGTGTTCGAAGCGCGCTCCACTTCGACACGGTGGGTGACCAGCTCGGTATCGAGATAACCCACACTGAACAATGAGGCCTGGATCGCCGCCTTGCTGCGTTCGTACTCGGCATGGTCGAGGCGTTGGCCCCTGCGCGGCGAAAAAGCCGAACGCGCCGCGTCAATTGCTTTCAAGCCTTCGGTTTCTCCGTCGATCTTGATTTCAACCTCGACCACCTTGACCGGTTCGCCCAGTTGGACGTTGAGCACGGCGTTGAAATTTTCACCTTGCTTGACCAGATCGCCCGCAATCTTGACGTTGTAGTAACCATAGGGCTCGAGCGCGTCGGCGATCTGTCCTTTGGCACGCTCGTAGAGGCGTCTCACCTGGGCGCGACTGACCTCTCGCTTGGTGTACTGCTCAAGTTCGACCGCGCCAATGACGGCATCGCGCAATTCGCTGTCGACGCCATCAATTTGTACGCTGACCTTGGCCGCGTACGCGGGCGCAATCGGGATCGCGAAAGCCAACACCAAGCATACGCAGCCCGGAAGTGTGAAAAATCGATCAGTCGATCGGTTTGGATTGGAAATCATCATCAATTTATAACAGGGCATGCGACAGAAGGTTGTTACGAGACGCGCTCATGTTCATCTGCGAGCCACAAAACTATGCAATGCAGCAGAAAAAAATCGCTGTTCAGCGACTACGCATCGTTCGAGTTGTGCGCAATCCACGCACCGATCAAGGCGGAGGCATAGGGAATCGCCTGGGCGGCGAGAATGCCGATCCACAGCTTGCCCTCGGTGTAGTAGATGCCGTTGGACTGGATCATGCCGATGATACAAGCGACCAGCGCGATGAACATCAGCAGCTCTTCGCGAACCGATGAGAACGCGCTCGGCTTGCCGCCGAGACGACGGCTCTTGGCCGTCCGTATGAACTCGCCCTTCTTTCTCCACAAGCCAAGGAAGATGCCGCGCGCAATTGCGTGGCTCAAGCCCATGCTGGCGATCGAGGCCATGATCGTGTCGTACCAGGAACACGGCACACGCTTGCGGTATAGCACGATGCCGAAAAATACCTTGCTGATGATGAAGCCGATGATCGGGATCAGGAACAGTTCCATCGGCAAGGTGAACAACTCAGGCCAGCCCACCATGCCGATCGTCCAGATGATCGCCATCATCGTGAACACGAGGTGCAAGGCATCGGCAAACCACGAGAACCAGCCGGTCAGGAAGTGGAATTTCTGGCCGCGACTCAACGGGCTGTACTTGTTCACCATCCAGCCGAAGCGTGCCTTCATGATCTGCATCGCGCCGAATGCCCAGCGATAGCGCTGCGATTTGTAGGCGGTGAAATCGGCCGGAGTCAGGCCTTTTCCCATCAGTTCATCGACATACGCCAGCTCATGCCCCGCATGCATCAGGCGCAGACCAAGCTCGGCATCCTCGCAGATCGTCCACTCGGACCATTTGCCGGTATTGTTGAGCAGATCCTTGCGCACCATGGTCATGGTGCCGTGCTGGATGATCGCGTTGCGCTCGTTGCGATGATGCATGCCGATACGGAAAAAGCCGTCATATTCCCATGCGGTCATGCGCCGGAACGGATCATCCTCGAACTCGCGATGCGCCTGCGGACACTGCACAACCGCGATCTTCGGATTCTTGAAATGACCGGTCAGCGCACTGAGCCAGTCGCTGCGCACCACGTAATCGGCATCGACCACGGCGACAATCTCGGCGCGCGGGTCGGTTTGTTCAAGACCGTAATTGAGTGCGCCGGCCTTGAATCCGGGCCAGGGCGCCAAGTGGAAAAAGCGGAATCGGCTCCCAAGTTTCTCGCAATATTCCTCGACCGGTTTCCACACGGCTTCGTTCTTCGTGTTGTTGTCGATGACCAGCACTTCGAAGTTCGCGTAATCGAGCTCGGCGAGTGAATCGAGCGTCAGGATGACCATCTCGGGCGGCTCGTTGTAACAAGCCAGATGGATCGAAACGAACGGCTGCTCGGCAGCGGGGGAGGGCTCAAGCAATTCAAAATGACGCAGCCAGCGCGGTCGCCAGAGCACCTCGGTGAACTCGAAGCCGTTGATCAGCAGGACAAGAATGATCGCCAGCTGCGCTGGCACCAGCAGCAGGAACATGGTCCAGTCGAACGGACTCAAATAGAACGCCAGCGGCACGCTGACCGACCACACAATCACCGAGGCGGACAGCTGGATCAAGCCAAGGAAAAAGAAAATGCCGGTTACAAAGAAGCGCATGAAATGCCGCGCAAACCAGAACATCGGCAGCAGCGCGAGCAAGGATGCCGCGAGCGCCTTGATCGGCCAGGTCGGATCCTCGGTGACTTTGCCGGTCATCGCGAATTTTGGTTCGCGCGCCGCATTGAACATGCCCCAATAGGCTTCAGCGCGACCGCCCATGGCTTCCTTCCACGGTTGGTCGATGGCTTCCATCACGTAGTAATCGATGTGCTCACGCTCGGCGACGTTGAACCACTCGCGTAAAAATTGCGCTTCGTTCTCGATCGAGGGTTGCGCGTATTCCTTGCGATCACCGTTCGATGGCCAGCCGATTTCGGCGATGACCACGGGCTTGCCCGGAAACAGTTCTTTCAACCGGTAGTACTGGCCCAGGGTAAAATTGATCGCGTCCTTTCTCGGAATTTTTTCCCAGTAAGGCAGCAGATGCACGCTGATGAAATCGACGTGCTCGGCGAGCTTCGGGTTGCGCTCCCAGACAAAGAACGGCTCGGCGGTGGAAACGGGAATTTTCAGCTGTGCGCGGGCGCGATCGATGTAGTCGATCAACTGGTCGATGCTGACATCCCCGCGCAAGATCGTCTCGTTGCCGACCATCGCACGGGTGATGTTGGTGTGCTTGCGCGACAGTGCAATCAAAGCCTCAAGCTCGGCCTCGTTGTTGCGCATGCGTCGATCGATCCACGCACCCGACATCACCTCCATGTCGTAGAACGCGGCCAGTCGTGGGATCTGCGGGCTCTCAACGGACGAATAGGTGCGCAGGCGTTTGGTATGCCTGGACAGCATGCGAATGTCGGCGGCCAGTTCGGATTCGCTGGGAAAAATATCCTTGGTCGGATCCTGATAGCGCTGGAACGCACTGAACGCCATGCCTTCGACCCGGCCGCTCCAGTCATCAACCTGGGTGGGTCGATTGAGAAATGCCCATAGCCCGAAATTCAACGCAGCCACGGTTACGGCGAACAACACGGCTCGCCAGAACGATTTCTTCACGGGTTCAAAGGGTGTATTGATCAGACAAGACTCGGAGGGGCAAAGCGCAGCGCGCCAGCATAGCTGAGCCGTTGCTTTGCCTCAACGCAAGGCGACTCCCACCCAGCGATGCCGTTCAGCAAGCAGGGCATTGCGTGATCAGACGGATGGCCCTGCACAACGTGAATCCGCGAAGCGCAAATCAGCGTATTTCCTGTCAAGTGGCTAAGTTGCCGTTATCGGAGAACGTGTCGTGTCGATTCACTTGGGCGGTATCAGCCGCTGTGTCATCGCGGGTTTGCTACTGGCGGGCCCGTGGGCGCAAGCGCATGAGGCTGTAGCAACGACCACTGTCGGCGAGGCGACATCCGCAATCGAATGGTTGCCATCGGAAGATGCAGCGTTTGCAAAGGCGAAGGCTGAAAATCGTTTCGTCATCCTCGATCTGCAGGCAGTCTGGTGCCATTGGTGTCATGTGATGGATGAGAAGACCTACGCCAACCCGCAAGTGATCCACGACGTGCAGGCGCATTACGTGGCCTGGCGCGTGGATCAGGATGCTCGACCGGATCTGGCCCAGCGTTATGGCGATTACGGTTGGCCGGCGACCATCGTATTTGCGGCCGACGGCAGCGAGATCGTCAAGAAGCGTGGCTACATTCCGCCTGAAGGTTTCACGAAACTGCTCGCGGCAATTGTCGAGGATCCGAGTCCGGTCGACTACGCCGATGTGATGGACGATCACGTGGCAGCGGTATCGGACAGCCTTGACGGAAATCTTCGCGACGAACTCAAGAAGCGCTATACCTCATTGCGTGACACCACACTTGGCGGGCAATTGTTCGCGCAGAAATTTCTCGATCACGACAGTCTCGAGTACACGCTACGTTTGGCTTCCGAGGGCGATGACGCAGCGCGAACCCAGGCCAAGCTGACCCTCGACAAGACCCGCGGCCTGCTCGATCTGGCATGGGGTGGCTTCTATCAGTACTCGACCGATCGCGATTGGCAGCATTTGCATTTCGAGAAGCTTGGACCGCTGCAGGGGTCGTACCTGCGCAGCTATGCGTTGGGCTATGCGGCATTCGATCATGATCCCGAATACGCAGCGGTCGAGAACGCCGTGATCGGCTATCTCGATCGCTTTCTACGTAGTCCAGATGGCGCGTTTTACAGTAGCCAGGATGCCGATCTCAAACCGGGCGAGCATTCCGCTGAGTACTTTGCGCTGACCGACAATGCACGTCGGGCGCTGGGCACGCCACGCGTTGATCAGAGCATCTATGCATCGACCAACGGCACGATCATCGAAGGTCTGGCGACTTGGGCCGAGGTGGCGGGCGATGCGCATGCACTTGATGAAGCGCGGATTGCGGCACGCTGGATCATCGCCCATCGCGCCCTTGATGACGGCGGCTTCAGCCACGGCGAGAACGCAGCCGCAGGACCTTATCTCGGCGACACCCTGGCGATGGGGCGGGCTTTCCTCGCGCTCTATCGCGCTGATGCGGATCCGGTATGGCTGACACGTGCCACAGCCGCGGCGGCATTTATCGAAGCAAGCTTTCGTCGCTATGCCGGGGGCTATGTGGCCGCTGTATCACGCGGTGCAATCAGCGGCGTTCCGTCACTTGAAGAAAATATCGCGCTCGCGCGCTGGAGCAATCTGCTCGCCGCCTACACTGGCGTGAGCACGCAGGCCCAGATGGCCAAGCATGCGATGCGTTGGCTGGGCAGCAAAAGCGTCGCCCTGCACAACGCAACTCAGCCGGGCCTTCTGTTGATCGACAACGAACTGGCCCACCCGCCGCTGCACCTGACTGTTGTCGGGGCGAAGAATGATCCGAAATCCCGTGAGCTTTTCGTCGCGCTGCAGCACTTGCCGGAATGGTACAAGCGCATCGACTGGTGGGATCGCGCCGCTGGGCCGTTGCCGAATCCGGACGTTGAATATCCATCGGTGAAAAAGCCCGCGGCGTTTGTCTGCACCGATCGTCGCTGCTCGTTGCCGCTTTACGACACCGATGCTTTGGCGGCATTCCTGACGAGCGAAAAAGGCTGAGGAAAGGATCCCAGCACCGGGAATGAAAGATAGTCCCGTCAGTTGCAGAAGCACCGCCGCGCCTTTTCAAGCATCGCGCCTGGCGGCGCTCCTACCGGGTATCGTTCACATGGCAAGTTTTAGGCCGCTCGTGAGCCGCTAGCTTTCTGTCGCGCCAATAAGCTGCTGATGTCTTGATTCGAATGGTTAAGCAAATCAGCCACGCATTTCTGCTCGCTCAGGCTCATGCCCGACAAAAGGCAAAGACAAACGCGCCGTTTCACTCGCAAACCCTATAAACTTCGCGGTTGGAGTCGGCCAGGCAGTCGCGGCGTGTTTCGGCACGGCGAGGAAAGTCCGGGCTCCGCAGGGCAAGGTGCCAGGTAACGCCTGGGCAGCGTGAGCTGACGGAAAGTGCAACAGAAAATAAACCGCCGAACGGCATCGCAAGATGTGCGTGGTAAGGGTGAAACGGTGTGGTAAGAGCACACCGCGTGCGGGGCTAACGCCGCATGGCACGGCAAACCCCACCTGGAGCAAGACCAAATAGGGGAGCTATGGCGCGGCCCGCGTCGCTCCCGGGTTGGTTGCTTGAATCCTGCGGCGACGCAGGGTCTAGAGGAATGACTGCCCTAGACAAAACCCGGCTTATCGGCCGACTCCTTCTTTTTTGCGGGTTGATTGGGTTCCGCTTGCCAACAGGCAAGCGGACGACCAGCGGTCGATGTCACGCAGATAGAGCTATCGCCGTGCCAGCACGCGCAGTCATTCTGTCGAACGCGTAAACGCGCACAACCCAAGAATCCTTGTTCCGAAACGGCGTAATTCAGCGAGAGTTCGGCGCTTATTCGGAGCGAGATGGTTTTCCAATCACTGGCGTACTCGATTGCTCCTCCACACTTGCTACAGGCAACGGACCATCGAAGGCTTCAGCCAAATGGCGAGTGAGACCGGCGCCGATCAGCACAATCAGCGAGGTGTAGTAAACCCAGATCAGAAGCAGTATCAGAGAGCTTGCCGCGCCATAGGCATCCGCGCTGGTGGTCGCGCCAAGGTATGTGCCCAATGCCCACTTGCCGAGCTCGAACAGGATCGCGGTCAGAGCGCCGCCGACGAATGTGTAGCGGTAAGCAATTCGCACATCTGGAACAAAGCGAAACAGCAAGCTGAAACCAATCGAGAAGAACACAACCGTTAGCAGCTCGTTGATGACCATCCACAAGCTACTTTCCTGAGTCAATACGAGCGTCATCGCACTGCTCGCGACGAGCGTGGTCATGAGCAGAAAACCAATCGCCGCGAGCATGCCGAAGGAAAGCAGTCGGCGTCGTATCCACCCCCATACCGCATTGCTTGGCACACCTTTGGTGCCCCATACCGCATTGATCGCAGCCTGCAACTGGGCGAACGCCGTTGAAGCCGAGATGACCAGCGCGCCAAGGCTTATCAGTCCCGAAATACTCGCGTTGAAAGGGCTCCCTTGGGCATTTTTCATGATCGTCGAGGCGCTATCGCCCACTTGGCTGCCCAGCATGATCCCGAGTTGCTCGATCAGCTTGCCCTCGGCTCCCGGCGAAAGTTGCGATGCCGCCCAGATACTGATGACGATAATCGGAGCAAATGACAAGGCGGCGTAGAACGCAATAGACGCCGCCAAAGTCAAAGGGTCATGCGAAAGGAAATCCATGATGGCAAGCCAGATCCGCCGCCACCCGTGAACTTTCTCAGAGAATTCCGGGGGCTCTAGTTCAATACTAGTGGCTGGGTTGGATTCCACAGCCAAAACCCTATCGACCAATCCGTCCCATCAGGTAAGCGAGCGCGCCGGCAATGGCGATGCTGGCGATCGGCTGCTCACGGATCAGCGTGCGGAAATCGAAAAGCAGCGAGTCGGCCTCGTTCTTGACCACAGACTTGAACGAGTTCGCGGCTTCATCAATGGATTCAATTACGTCGCCAAGTTCTGGCGCGGCTTCAGCGGCGAGGGTCGACGGATGCGTTCCGTCAAATTCGGCAGAAGGAAATTCAGAGCTAGTCATGGTTGAGTCCCAGGGGTTGAATGAAGAGGCGAGAATCCTAGTGGTTGATCACTGAACCGAACACAAGCCTCGGAATCCTCGGTACCTCATTTGAGCTCTGCTCAGCGCCAAACAATCGTGATTGCTTGGCAGCGGTCGCTGGATTCGCTTCAATAGCTTTCCAATCTATCGTTTGCAAAGAGCGAATTCCTTCGGCCTTTATTCATCATCATTTGATGACGATAGCCTCCCTCGTTTTACATCGCGGTGCTGCATATGGACCTGAAGAGCGGCTCACCCTTCTGGATGCTGAAAAACGCACAAGGAGCGTTTCATCCTCCGCTGAATGCTCATCACCGCTGCGACGTGGTCATCGTCGGTGCTGGCATCACCGGCGCGCTCATAGCTCGCAGCCTGGTCGATGCGGGCATGAGTGTATGCGTGGTCGACAAGCGACAGATTGGCTGGGGCAGTACCTCGGCGAGTACCGCACTTCTACAGTACGAGATCGACATCGAGCTGCAAGCGCTGGCCAAAAAATTCGGCATCGACGATGCCGTGCTCGCCTACCGCGCGTGTGAAGATGCCGTCAAAGTGGTGTCTTCACTGGCGCGAAAATTTCGTGGCGTCGATTCGCGCGTCATGGAAAGCCTGTATTTCTCCAGTCACTGGTATCACGACCGACGGGTTCTTCGTGAAGGGGAGCTGCGCAAGAAACATGGTTTTGAAGTGGAGTGTCTCGACTCCGACGCCTTGCAAACGCGTTTTGGTCTGGATGCCGGTGTCGGTCTGCTCTCTGCCGTTGCGGCAGAGGTCGATCCGGTGCAGTTGGCGCGCAAAATTCTTCAGCGCAGCCGCGACAAGGGCGTGGAAATTTTCGAGCGCAGCAGCATCGAGGGCATTGCCGCCACGCAGCGCAGCGTCACGGCTACGCTGGCCAACGGAAAGCGCATTCGCTGCAAACACCTGATCATCGCCGCAGGCTACGAGTCGCAACCGTTCCTTGAGCAAAACGTGGCGCGCAATCGCAGCAGTTATGCGTTTGTCAGCGATCCGGTTGAGGGCGGTCTGGGCAGTCTCGAACGCTGCCTGGTTTGGGAATCGGCGCGGCCTTATCTGTATGCCCGCAGCACCGTCGATCATCGCCTGCTGGTCGGCGGCGAAGACGATGCGATCGACATCCCGCTAAAACGCGATGCCTGTGTTTCGCGAAAATCCGAGACCCTGCTACGCAAGTTTTCGGCACGTTTTCCGACTCTTTCCTTGAATGTCGCGTTTGCCTGGGCCGGCACGTTTGCGGAAACCAAAGACGGTCTGCCGTTCTTCGGCGCGCACAAGCAATATGGTCCGCGCGTGCACTTCGCGATGGCCTATGGCGGCAATGGCATCACTTACAGCGCGATCGGCGCGGATATCATCCGTGACACGATCCTTGGCCGCCCGCATCCATGCGCCGAGCTGTTTTCGTTTAAGCGCCTGGAGCGCTGATGGCGCGTAAAGCCATTGAATTCCCGGCTGAAGAAAATGGGGTCGCGCAAGCGCGTCTCGCCGGTCTTCGCCATGTCAGCGATGAGGAGCCGGGGATTGGCCGACGTCGCTCAGGCAAGGGCTTCTACTATGTGGATGTCGATGACATTCGGATCATCGAGCGCAAGCTGATTGAGCGCCTCAATGGCTTGGCAATCCCGCCCGCCTATACCGATGTGTGGATCTGTACCAATCCACGCGGACATCTGCAGGCAACCGGTCGCGATGCGCGCGGTCGCAAGCAATATCGCTACCACCCGCGCTGGCGGGCGCTGCGCGATCTGGGCAAGTTCGCGCGCGTGGTTGAGTTTGGCCAACGTTTGCCGCGCTTGCGCCGGATGCTCAGCCGCGATTTGAAGCGCGCCGGATTGCCGCGTGAAAAAGTGCTCGCGACCGTTGTCAGCCTGCTCTCGGAAACGCTGGTTCGCATCGGCAACGCGAAGTACCGGGAGGAGAATGGCTCGTTTGGCTTGACCACTTTGCTCGGCCGTCATGTTGCATTCTTGCGTGGTCGCGCCTTGTTCCGATTCAAGGGCAAAAGTGGGCTCAAGCACGCGGTCGCGGTCAGTAACGCGCGACTGGTTCGATTGTTGCGCCGATGCCAGCAACTGCCCGGGCAATACCTGTTTCAGTTTCTCGATGACGACAACGATCCGCAGCCTATTCATTCGGGCATGGTCAACGATTATCTGTTTACCGCAATGGGGGGCGAATTTACCGCCAAGGATTTCCGCACCTGGGGTGCGACCGTTCAAGCCATCGCAATTTTCACTGAAACGCCGATACCCGAGCGCGCGTCGGAGCGGGCGTTGGCCAGTTTGATCAACACGGTCATCGGCACGGTCGCCAAGTCGCTACGCAACACGCCGGCGGTTTGCCGCAATTCCTACATCGACCCGCGGGTTATTCGAGGCTGGAAGGACGGCAGCTTGCAGCGGATCGTATCGTTGGATGACGTGCGCTTTCCGCGAAAGCTGGAGCTGGCAACTTTGCGTTTCCTCAGTGCTGAGCAGAAATAGTAGTCTGCCGTTCGACCGCAGGCGCACGCTGCGCCTAGGCTGTTGGCTACTCCGTGATCAGCCCTTGCAGCCCAAAGCGCTACTGCTTTCGGTCAGGCCAGCTTCGGTGCAATCGCTCGTTTTTGTAACCAAAGCCCAATCGACGACCTGTTCGGTCTAAGGGCTCAATATGCCCTCAGTCGACCGTCGGGATTCTGTTAGTTCGCAAGTTCTATCTTCGCGCTTGAGAAGGTCGTAGGCTTGCCTGACTGAGGTGGGAGAATTTCTGATGTTGCGAAAAGGAACCTTGCACGCGCGTGAGGCCCATGCGCTTGTGGATGGGAGTTATCGGGCGGTAACCCTGTTCAATAGTCCGCCGCATGGCGTGATGGTCTGGGCAGGCCGAATTGGACTGCGCGCCAAGGACAAGACTGCGGACGAGATCGAGCTGGAAGATTACCTGGCCGCTGAGAAGGTCAGCTTCTGCCAGTGGCAGGATGTCTGGGAGTATTTCGCCGACCGCGAATACGCCAACTTGATCGCTCAGCTGCATGGTGAAGTGGATCAAATCTACCCGGGCGAATAGACGCGCGTCGAGGTTGGGAAATGTCGGTGCGTACCGGCAATCCGCGAAGGATTGCCGGTACCTCGCAACTTGCTCAGGCGACTGTATATCGCCATCAAGCGCTACTGCAGCAGCAGATAAAACAGACTCTGACCGCGCACAACGGTCAACAGCAACTGGCGTGGGCTGAGTTTGAGGATATCGCCGAGGCCGCCGGTATCATCGATGTCGCGCTGATTGATGCCAACGATGATGTCGCCGCCACGTAGTCCATTGGCGTAAGCGCGGCTGCTGCGCTCGACCGTTTTGACCGCGCTGCCACTGAGTCCGGGACGGCGTTGGGTTTCTTCGAGATCGCTCAACACGACGCCATTGAGGCGCTCATCGAGGTCGCTTCCGCGCAAGCTCACGCGGGTGTTGGCGGCTAGACTCATGGTCAAGGACATCGGCTTTCCGCCGCGCAACACGGCTACCGACATCGCCGTGCCGACCGGCGTCAGGCCTTCGATGTTGTGCAGATCCTGCGCCGTGCTGATCGTCTTGCCGTTGATCGCGGTGATCACATCGCCCGGTTGCAGGCCAGCAAGCGCGGCCGGCGCGTTCTGGCGCACGCGGGTCACCACGGTGCCTTTGCCGGCAGGCACGGAAAGCATGCGCGCAAGTTCCGGTGTGATGTCCTGGGTGTCAACGCCGAGTGCGCCGCGACGCACTTCGCCGTGTTCGATCAGTTGACGCATGACATTCGCTGCTAGATCGCTCGGAATTGCAAAACCGATGCCGACACTGGCGCCCGAGGGCGAGAAGATCATCGAATTGATGCCAACCAGTTCGCCGCGCAGATTGACCAGCGCGCCGCCGGAATTGCCCGGATTGATCGAGGCGTCCGTCTGGATGAAGTTCTGGTAGCCGCGGCTGATGCCCTTGCGGTCGAGTGCGGAAACGATGCCCGAGGTAACGGTCTGGCCGAGACCAAACGGGTCACCGATGGCGACCACAAAATCGCCGACGCGAAGATTCTTGGAAATCGCCAGCGGTACGGCCTGAAGATTCTCCGCCGGAATCTGCAGCACGGTCAGATCGGTATCCGGATCCGATCCGATCACGCGCGCCTTGACCGTGCGGTTGTCGTGCAGGGTTACGGCGATGTCGTCGGCGCCTTGGGTCACGTGATTGTTGGTCAGCACATAACCCTTGGCCGCATCGACGATCACCCCGGATCCGAGCGACTGCTGGATGCGTTCACGCGGCTGATTGGGCACATTGAAGAAGCGCCGAAAGATCGGGTCGTCGAAGTAGGGGTCGCGAACCTGCACACGCGTCTTGGTGTTGATGTTGACCACGGCCGGAGTGACCCGATCGATCATCGGCGCCAGCGTCGGCATCGGCTGGCCATCGATGGCAGGCGGCAAGCCGGCGAGTGCGACAGGGCTGAACAGCAAAGCGCCAAGCAAGGCGATCTTGGTTGAAATCGGCGTGAGACGGTTGATTTTCCAGAGCATCGTGAGATTTCCCGATCTATTGGCCGCAACCCTCGGGGTCGGCCGATGAAAAGTGGCGCTGTCGTGTCGACGACTGACGCGATACACGATAGGCGCAACGAATTGGCGAGGTCTTTTATGGCGCGCTGATGGGGTCGCGGTCACCGGCAGCATCGATCGATGACGACGGACACCTGGCAGCGCTCGCTGCTACTGACCACAGGGAGTCCATTCGGTTTCATCCAGACGCCACGACCCTCGATTTCGTGGCCTCAACACGCGGAGATGGCGATCCAACTGGCAGGGGTGTCAAAAGTACTACTTCGCTATGGACAAGCGGCGGACCCCGGCGTAGGGTACTGACCGGCGCGCACCACAAGATGTTGTGTGCGTGGGATGGGGAATAGCCAAGCCATTGTGGGCAATTCGGGGAGTGTCATCGACACTCCGTCCGCTTTGGCTGCTCTGACCCGTCATTATCAAGACGCGTCGATTGACGTGAATCGGCATGAATAAACCGGGTGGATATCCCGGAAACACAATAAAAACCGGGAGGAAACGCTGTCCATGAGCACAGTGCGACTAGAGGGGCTCGCGCGCGGCGCGGTAGAGATTCCACTGCAGCCGGCATCGCTGGATATCTGGGACAAGAAGTACCGACTGAAGTCGAAACAGGGTGAGTCGGTCGATGTGGATATCGATCACACCTATCGGCGCGTCGCGCGGGCGCTGGCCGCGGTCGAAATCAGCACCGAAAAACAGGAATACTGGTACGAGCGTTTTCTCTGGGCCCTGCGCCGCGGCGCGATTCCAGCCGGACGTATTACCTCGAATGCCGGTGCCTCCGAGCACAAGCCGAAAACTTCCACGATCAACTGCACGGTCTCCGGCACGATCGAGGATTCGATGTACAACATCCTCGACAAGGTCCACGAGGCGGGTCTCACGCTGAAGGCCGGTTGCGGCATCGGCTATGAATTTTCCACATTGCGCCCGCGCGGCGCGTATGTCTCGGGCGCGGGTGCCTACACCTCCGGCCCGCTGTCGTTCATGGATATCTACGACAAGATGTGTTTCACCGTGTCCTCCGCCGGTGGCCGTCGCGGCGCACAGATGGGCACGTTCGATGTTTCGCATCCCGATGTGAAGGAGTTCATCCGCGCCAAGCGCGAGGATGGTCGCCTGCGTCAGTTCAACCTGAGTCTGCTGATCACCGATGGCTTCATGGAAGCGGTCGCCAACGATACCGATTGGGCGCTGCTGTTTCCGATCCACATCAAGGAACAACACGAAATCGATCTCACCGATGCCGAAAAAGTCATCTGGCGAGAATGGCCGACCCACAAGAGCTACGTCGTGCGCGATGACGGCCTGGTCGCCTGCAAGATCTACAGCCAGATCCGCGCGCGCCACCTGTGGGACATGATCATGGTGTCCACTTATGATTTCGCCGAGCCGGGCTTCATCTTGATCGACCGCGTCAACGAGATGAACAACAACTGGTGGTGCGAGCACATTCGCGCGACCAATCCTTGTGTCACGGCAGATACTCGTCTGGCAACGCAGTACGGAATGATCCCGATTGGTGAACTCCATGCGAATGGTGCGGAGTTGCAGGTATCAGTTGATCGACGTTCGCTTGAACTTGAAGGGCGCGGCGTGGAAGTGCGCCCGGCAAAACCTGCGTTCATGACTGCCTCGAAGGCCCCGGTTTATCGGGTAACCACCGAGGATGGCTATGAGATCAAGGCCACGGAATGGCACGATTTCTATTGCGAACGTGGAAAACTCAAGCTGCGTGATCTGGTCGTTGGCGACCGTTTGCTGGTGCAATCGGGTAAGGGGCAGTTCGGCGAGGACGGCAACGAGGATCTCGGCAACCTGCTGGGTCTGATTGCCGGTGATGGGCACTTCACGAATCGTGGCAAAAACCAGCAGGCTGCCGTCATTTCCCTCTGGGGTGAGGAGCGCGCGCTGGCCGATCGCGTGGTTGCCTGTGTCAACGGATTGATTGCGCATTCGTCTCTAACCACGGATCGCGAGTATCAGGTATCCGCCGTTGCGATTCCGCAGCGCAACCAAGTGTTCATCCGCTCGGTTGTACTCGCACGCCTGCTCAAGCATTACGGATTCAGTGCTGAAACCAAGCTGCGTGTTCCGGAGGTGATCTGGCGTGGCAGCGAGGCGACCGTAAAGGCGTATCTGCGAGCCCTTTTCCAGTGCGATGGGACGGTCAACGTATCAAGTTTCAGTCAAAGCTGTTCTGTTCGTCTCGCGTCGAGCCATCAGCCATTGCTGCAGGACGTACAGGCGCTATTGGCCAATTTCGGCGTGTTCTGCCGGATTCGTAAACGTCGTGCCGCCCGCATGCGCGCCATGCCCGACGGGAAAGGCGGAACGCGCGACTATGCATGCAGCGCAAATTTCGAACTGATCATTGACGGTGAATCCCGCGAGCGCTTCATGGCCGAGATCGGTTTTCTGCTGCCGGCCAAGACCGAGCGCTACGAAACCTGGGTCGCAGGCAAATTGCTTCGCAAGACACAGCGCTTCACTTCGCGCATCGCCAGTATCGAATACGTGGGCGAGGAGGCGGTATTTGACACAACCCAAGCGGATCACAACGCAGTCATCTTCAATGGTCTTGTAACAGGGCAATGCGGCGAGCAGCCATTGCCGCCGTACGGCTCGTGCCTGCTTGGCTCGGTCAATCTGACCAAGTTTGTGCGCGATCCGTTTGGGCCGAAAGCACGCTTCGACATGGAGGAGTATCGCGAGGTCGTGCGTGTGTTCACGCGCATGCTCGATAACGTGGTCGAGATCAACGGCTTGCCGCTTGAAGAGCAGCGCGACGAGATCGAGAGCAAGCGTCGCCACGGCATGGGCTTTCTCGGCCTCGGCAGCACCTTGACCATGCTCAAGATGCGCTACGGCACCGCCGATGCTTGCACCTTCACCGAGGATGTCTCGCGTGAAATGGCCGTGGCCGGCTGGGAAGTCGCACTCGGTCTGGCCAAGGAGAAAGGTCCGGCGCCGGTGTTGACGCGTGATTTCGCGATCACCGGCGAAATGCTGCGCAAGCGTCCTGAAATGGTCGCCGACGGTTACAAGATCGGCGGCACGATTCCGGGTCGCATCCTGCATGCCAAATACAGTCGCTACATGCAGCGCATCGCGACCGTTGCGCCGGAACTCGTTGCCGAGCTGGCTGAAGTCGGCGCGCGCTTTACCCATCACACCTCGATCGCACCGACCGGCACCATTTCCTTGTCTCTGGCCAACAATGCCTCCAACGGCATTGAGCCGAGCTTCGCCCATCACTACAGCCGCAACGTGATTCGCGAAGGCAAGAAATCCAAGGAAAAGGTCGAGGTTTTCAGCTTCGAGCTGCTCGCCTACCGCGAGCTGATCAATGGCAAGGCGATGCCGATCACCGACAAGGCCGAGGAAAAACTACCCGATTACTTCGTCGCCGCCGATGACATCAGCCCGAAAGAACACGTGGATGTGCAAGCCGCTTCGCAGAAGTGGATCGACTCCTCGATCTCGAAAACGGCCAACGTACCGACCACCTATCCGTACGAGGATTTCAAGGATATTTACCGCTATGCCCACGAGATGGGCTTGAAGGGATGCACCACATTCCGCTTCAATCCGGCGGCCTTTCAGGGCGTGCTCGTCAAGGAGCATGATCTGGAAAATACCAGGTACCGTTTTGAGCTCGAAGATGGATCGATCGTCGAAGCGAAAGGCAACGAAGAGATCGAGTACGATGGCGAGGTCCACACCGCAGCCAACCTGTTCGATGCCCTCAAAGAGGGCTACTACGGAAAGTTCTGATTCGAGTGGATCCTCCTGGCGCGATGCGCTCGGAGGTTTACGTCAATTGCGTTGTCCAATCAGTCAATCATCACAGGCGCGTAAGCGCGGAGAGGGGAAACATGAGTACCGATAGCCCGGTGGGAGAAGTCAAAGACAGCTTGAAGGAAATGGGTGGAGCCATTTCTGATGGAGCCAGCGCGATTGCCAGCTCGGCCAGCGATGTCGCTGTCGATGCAAAGGACACCGCTACCAAGGTCGGCAAAAACGCGGCGGCCAAGGTGAAGAAAGCGCGCAAGCAGGCCGCGCGAACCGTCAAGACCGTTGTCGCCAAGTTCAAGAAGATCGAAGCGGCAGCGGCCAAGAAAATCAAGAAAGTAGCCAAGGCCGTGACCAAGAAAGCTGAGGAAGCCAAGGCCGCTGTCGAGAAGGCGCCCGTAAAAGCGGAAGCCAAAGCCAAGCCCGTTGCCAAGAAGGCCGCCAAGAAAGTAGCGGCCAAAAAGGCAGCTGTGAAGAAAGTCGAAAAGAAGGTGGCCAAAAAAGCCGTCGCTAAAAAAGCCGCAGCAAAAAAGGCGGTCAAGAAAGTCGCCAAGAAAGCCGTAGCCAAAAAAGCGGCAGCGAAGAAGGCCGTCAAGAAAGCATCCAAGCAAGTTGTCGCCAAAAAAGTCGCCGCGAAAAAAGCCGTGAAAAAATCACCGGCAAAGAAAGCTGCCAAGAAGGCCGTGAAAAAAGCCGTTGCCAGCAAGAAAGCAGCGACCAAGGCCGTGAAAAAAGCGCCCGCAGCCGCAAAAGCCGCCAAGAAAGCGGTGAAGAAGGCGCCCGCCAAGAAGTCACCGGCGAAAAAGGCTCCGGCCAAAAAAGCCGCGAAGAAAGCAGCAAAGAAAAGCCGCAAGTGATCCATCGCCCTCCCCGCATGACGGGGAGGGCATCCAAAGCAGCAAACGTTTTACGGCGCGCGCGCAGAGCCCATCTCGCCGCGCCGGTCTAATCGGGATTTCTGTCGAGTAACGGCAGCCCGAACCCATTCGCGACAGCCCGGCCGTGCAAGCACGCCGAGGCATGGACACCATGACCGGCCAGGTAAAGTGACGGTCTGACCAGCATTCAGGAGCGCGCCGCCATGGCGATCAAGATCAACAAGAAGATCAAGGGATACAACGTTGTGCTGCCGGATCAGGCTGTGCCCGCAGCGGTTGCCGCGCCAGCGCCCGTGGTGGAAGAGCCGGCGGGTGCCGAAGTCATCCACATGCACGAGAAGCTCCAGCGCCCGGAACAGTTGATCGGCGCCACCTACAAGATCAAGTCACCGCTGGTCGAGCACGCTCTGTATGTGACCATCAATGACATCGTGCTCAACGCTGATACCGAGCACGAGCTGCGTCGCCCGTTCGAGATCTTCGTCAACTCGAAAAGCATGGAGCACTTCCAGTGGATCGTCGCACTCACGCGCATCATGTCCGCCGTATTCCGCAAGGGCGGTGACGTGACTTTCCTGGTCGAGGAACTCAAAGCCGTATTCGATCCACGCGGCGGCTACTTCAAATCCGGTGGCGTCTACATGCCGAGCATCGTCGCCGAACTCGGCGCCGTCATCGAGCGCCACATGAAGATGATCGGTCTGATCCACGATCCCGAAATGGATCCCGGCCAACGCGCGCTGATCGCCGAAAAGCGCGCCGCCTACGAAGCCCGCGCAAAAAAAAATTATAAAGTGAGCGATGGCGCACCAGCGCCATCGCCCGATAAACCGTCATCCCTGCGCAGGCAGGGACCCAGCGCCTCTGCTCTTGCTTCCAGCGCCTCTGCTTCCGCTTCGGTTTCGACACCCCCCATCCCATCCCCCGATTTAGCCGAAGACGACTCCGCCGGCAGCTTCCCCTCCGGCGCCACGATGTGCCACAAGTGCAACACCAACGCGACGATCGTGATGGATGGCTGTGCTACTTGTTTGAATTGTGGCTATTCGAAGTGTGGGTAATGTAGGACTGCGAAAGCGTAGCTATCTAAACAGCGGAGCGAATCCATGAATGCCACCGATAGGAAATTGCTGCACGATCGCAGGTTTGTACTGCAGAATCCGTATGCTCACATGGAGGAAATAGAAGGCAAGAGTCGGAGTCACAGCAATGTCGCCGCTAGCATTCAAATTCAACGCAGACGCAAAACTGCGCAAGAGATTGCGGAGATTGCGGCTACGCTCCATCGAAAGCTGTGGCGCTCGCGTGGTGACCTTTGGTCAGAATCAGGAATTTCCGTAACGCCTATTGGACTTTTAGATCCCAGAAAAGCGGCGACTTTACTTGATCTAATGGTATGTGACGCCACTGACCTAGGAACCTATGAGACGACGTTGGGCACAGTTATTGTGGCTGGTGTCTTCGACAGAGCTGCAGGCCAGATCCAAATCTCAACCTATTTTCCTCCAGCAGTACAAAGATTCACCGCAGCACATGAAATTGGTCATGCGGTGCTCCATCCCACTATGACGATGATGCATAGGGATCGCGCTTTAGAAGGGGTTATGGGGGATAGGGATAATGTCGAGCGAGAAGCTGATCTGTTCGCCACATATTTTTTGATGCCCGAAAAGCTGGTTCGAACTGAGTTCGAGCTCCGATTCCTAACTCAAAGGTTCGAGCTTAACGAGAATACTGAGTATGCGTTGGGGGTAAGGTCACGTGGGAGGATAAATCGAAGACAGGTTTCTCGCGTTCTAGCCTCTGCGGTGCAGTTCAATGGTAAGTATTTCTATTCCTTGGCCGAATATTTCAAACTATCTGTTGAAGCTGTCGCGCTTCGTCTCGAGGAGTTAGGCCTCTGTTAGCCGTCCCTTCGGAGAAGCTCTCGGCGCAGCAGCACTCGCACAAGCTTGGGGCCAAGTCCTGAGTCTTGAATTTTCCAGTTGAAGTGAGTTGTCAGTCTTCACCGAGAAAAAAAAGATAAAAAAAGATAAAAAAAGATAGAAGAAGAAAGGGGTCAAGTCTTGAATCTTGAATTTGAGAGGCGAAAGACCCGTATCAAATCTAGGAATTCCGGGTCCCGCAGGACTGGTTTGTTCTGCCCAGATTGATGAAGTGGCTGACCTGTCTTTTCGCAACGAGCACCTGATGATTCGCCTAAACATCCACTATCCAAACGCCCCCGGCAGCCACTTCAATCTCGACTACTACCTTGGCACCCACATGCCGATGGCAAAGCGCCTCTTCGGCGACGCGCTCAAGGAAATCACCCTCGAACACGGCATGGCCGGTGTCGAACCGGATTCCCCGCCGACCTACATCATGAGCTGCCACATGCGCTTCGAATCGATCGAGGTGTTCATGCAGGCGTGGTCACGAATCGGTGAGCAGCTCGGTGGTGATATTCCGAACTACACCGACGTCACGCCGGTGATCCAGTTCAGCCGGATCATTCCGTTCGACTGACATCGGCAATGCGTTGCTTGCAGCGTCAGGCAAGTGCCTCGACAAGCCATCTTCGCCACTGGGTGAGTTACAAGATCCAGCGATCGAACGTGGTGATACCGATCAGTCCTGCGGGCATGGCTACGATTTTTAGCGCGACTGTGTGCGCGGCTCAGCATGCGCTTGATCAGTCCCGATGAAGGACTAGCGAAATCCGTAAACCAGTCCGATGAAGGCACGTCGTTCGCTGTCACGATCAACCAACGGACTGTCGGTGATTTCTGCAGGAAGGTCGTCGTAACTGAGGCGGACGAACATGCCCCAACTGCCGCCGAGTGGGGCGATGCCGTTGAGTGCGACTCGTGGCACCAGTGCCGATCCAGCCCGATACTCAGGCCGACCCGCGAGCGCCTCATGGGCGCGAACGCCGTAGTAGTAATCAACCAGGTCACTGCTCTGCCAGCGCAGGCCAATTTCCGGCTGCAGGCGAAAAGGGCCGCGACCAAAGTCACCGCGCCACATCAGATCGAGTTCCTGACCGCTGCTGCGGTTTAGAGCATCGGTAAAAGCCTCCACGGCGATGCGCCCCGGGCCCAGCGCGCGGCTGGCATTGACGCCGAACTCCAGTGAACGCTCTCGCTCGTCCATGCCGAGGAAGGTGGGGGAATCCTTGGCCTCGAAACCATCGAGGCGAGCTCGCGCGATCACCTCGACCTTGATCGCGGATTCGGGATCCAGCCTCCAGCCCAGCGCAAGGCCACGGAAAAACAGGTGCTCACTCTCATACTGCAGAAAAGGCACCACGAGACTATCGTTGTCAGCGTCTCGGTAAGGGGTATCGCGCACGATGCCGAGCACCCCCGCACTCCAAGTGGGGCGATTCTGCGGATCACTCTGTGCGTGGGCGCTTGCCGCGAGCATGCCAACGGCACAGAAGAAGATGAAGGACGCGATGCGCATACGAATCACCATGTCGGCGTCGCAGTGTGTCTGGTGTTTGTGGAGGTGACAATAGGGCTGCCAATGGATGGCTGCGACCCCGTTGAGGCGCGAGTAATCCGGTTGTTCCGCTCAATGGTCACTATGTTTGATTGCAGGTAGAGGTCGACATACGGCATGCATGGCGGACGATTCGTCAGCTATTCGCCACTGTCGAACAAGCGAATCCCGCGGTTCTCGCCTGCTGGAAATGTTGGTCAACTCGTGAGCAACGCATCGCAAGTCTGTCAGCGTGACTCGATGACCTTCAGTGGCACAAACGGTTGCTCATGGTTGGCAAATCCGCTCGTGACCGATTCGGCCTGCTGAACGAGTGACGAAAAACCGCTCGCGCGGGCGATTCTTGAGCGAGGTTTTTTGTATCAAGCGCGACGAAATCGCCTTCCATTCGGCGTTGCGGGCGACGCAGTTCACGCTTTCGTGTTCATCAAGCTGAAACTGTGAACTGGCAGGCATCGTTTATTTCCTGAATGGCTCGGTTTCTGCAGGGAGACTCCCAAGTAACCCGCGTATTCCTTTCGCGGGCCTCTGACGGAGCACCAGGATGGGAATGAATCGACTCAACGAGGAGTTTGACGCAGTTGAAGCCGAACGGGCAATCGAACGGCGACGCAACGCATCGACCACGCAAGACGGCGCGTTGGCGTCGTTTCTTCTGCGTGCGCAGACTCCAGAAGAGGTGGCTGCGGTCCTGTTTGCTTACGCAACCGATCTGGTGCGTGCCAATGCTCAAATGTTCTGGTCGCTGGACGGGCCGCTAGCATTGAGCTCGGAGGGTCGGGGTGAGATCGACGCAGAGCTGGCCGCGCGAATCGCGGCATCCGTGGAAGGCGCGCGGCGCGGTGTGAGTATCGATCCCTGCCTGGCGGTCTTGTTCGACGATGGTGAATCCACGATTGCCGTACTCCACGATCCAACCGCACTTGCCCTCGCATCAACCTCGCAAAGTGTGCTGGATGCGATCGGTGTGCGCATGACCGAATGTCTGGCTATCCAAAGTTTGCATGATACGGCGCGCCGGGCGGGCCAAGCCGAGCAACTTCAGCGTGCGCTGTTCGCGATTGCCGACCTGTCCGGGTCGCAGCGCGACATGTCAGAAATGCTGCGTGGCCTGCACGCAATCATCGCCGAACTCATGTACGCGGCAAATTTTTATATCGTGTTGCGCGATGCCGATCGCGACACTCTGCGCTTCATTTACTACGTCGATTCGGTGGATGCCGAAGCGCCGGCAGTCGATCGTGACTTTCCGATGGCCGAGTTCGAGCAGCGGCTGACGGGGCACCTTATTCGGCGCGGCAAGGCGCTGATGGGGACGACTGAAGAGTTGAGGAGCCAGGTTAGCGGACCGTTGCATATTGCGGGTGCCGACAGTCTGGATTGGCTGGGTGTGCCGATGATGCGAGATGGCGAAGTGCATGGTGCGCTGGTCGTGCAGACCTATGTGCAGGGTGTTCGCTACCGTGATACCGACAAGGCGCTGTTGGGCTTTGTCGCCGAACACGTGCTGACGGCGCTGGAGCGAAAGCAAAGCCAGGCCGAACTTGAGCGGCGCGTGCGAGAGCGTACCCAGCAGCTGGCTGAGGCGAACACGAGTCTGCGCGATAAAGTCGACGGTCTGGAACGCGCCGAACGCCAGCAGGCAGCCCTCTATCGCATTGCGGCGTTGGCCAACAGCGATGACGACAGCGGAATGTTCTATCAGAAGGTTCATGCGGCGGTTGGCGAATTGCTCTATGCGGAGAACTTCTACATTGCCCTGCTTTCCGAGGATGGTGAGCATCTGGAATTTCCCTACTTTGTTGATGCCAGCGGGGCTGAACTCGCGCCAAGACCGTTGGGTCGTGGACTGACCGAATACGTGATGCGTCGGGGCAGCACCGAGTGTGTGGATGTCGAAACTTTTGTTGATCTCGCCGCGCGTGGCGAGATCGAGACGCAACTTTCGGTCGGCCAGATAAGCGGCGACGCGCCACAGACCTTGTGCTGGATGGGTGCGCCGTTGAACGACGCCGATGGCGTGTTTGGTGTAATTGCGCTGCAAAGCTTCTCTGCCGAGCAGCTATTCGATTCACGCGATGCGGAACTGTTGACCTTCGTTGCCCATCAGATCGCGAGCAGCCTCAAGCGTCGCCGGAGTGCCGATCAATTGCATCGGCTCAACGTCGATCTCGAACAACGGGTAGCGCTGCGCACGCGCGAACTGAGCGAGCAGATCAGCGTACGCAAGCGCGTTGAGGCGAGACTCAATCACCAGGTCATGCACGATTCTTTGACAGGGTTGCCGAACCGTCTGTACATGCGTACGCGGATTGAACAGGCGATTGATCAATTCAGTCGTAACCGTGATCTTCCCTTTGCGCTGCTTTACCTGGATATCGACCGTTTCAAGGTCGTCAATGACAGCCTTGGTCATCTTGCTGGTGACGATCTGCTTAAAGAGGTCTCGCGGCGTTTGCAGCAGTGCGTTCGTCAGCCTGACCTCGTTGCAAGGCTCTCGGGTGATGAGTTCGCGGTGCTGATTGAAGACGTACGCTGTGCGAAGACGGCAACCGAAGTCGCCCAACGCATCCTCGATGTCTTGCAAGAGCCGATGCAGATCGGTGGGCGCGAATTACGCTGCTTCGCCAGTATCGGTATCGCGATCAGCGAGCTGCGTCACACCACCACCGACGCCTTGCTGCAGGATGCCGACACCGCATTGTACGGTGCGAAATCGGCCGGTCGCAGACGCTTCCTCATGTACTCTCCGTCGCTCAAGCGGGTCGAGCGGGATGTTCTGGGCATCGAAGTCGAATTGCGCGAAGCTCTACGCGCGGGGCAATTCGAGCCCTGGTTTCAGCCGCTGCTGCGCTTGGCTGATCGAGTAACCGTCGGCTACGAGGCTTTGCTGCGCTGGAATCATCCGGAGCGTGGCATCCTGCTCCCAAGCGAGATCCTGCCGGTTGCCGAAGAGTGCGGTTTGATTGACGCGATCGACTGGCACATCTATCGGCGGGCGATGATTGCTGGCGCACCTCTGGTCGACGACGGGCAGTATCTGACCATCAATGTTTCGCCGCGACATTTCCAGAGTGACGACCTCGATTCCCGATTGCTCGATCTGACCCAGGCAACCGGTTTCGAACCGGGCCGTTTGCGCGTCGAAGTCACCGAAGGTACCTTGCTTGGCGATCCGGAAGCGGTCGCCCAGCAGTTGCATCGACTGCGTGACGGGCATATCGAGGCGGCCCTCGACGATTTCGGAACGGGCTATTGCTCGCTGAGTTATCTGCACCGATTTCCGTTGCGCATGCTCAAGATCGATCGCTCGTTTGTTGCAGCGCTCGGCAGCGACGATCCAACACGTAGCGCGGTGGTGGTCGGCGCGATTCTCGCTCTGGCGGGATCGCTCGGACTGGAGGTGGTCGCCGAGGGCATTGAGACCGAAGCCCAGCATGAGGCCTTGTGCAAAATGGGTTGCACCTACGGACAGGGTTTCCTCTACAGTCGCGCGCAGCCGGCCGAGCATTGGATTGGCTTGAGTGAGGTGGCGAAGGCGTCATAGCGTGGATACAGTTTGAGATTCTCGGCATCGGTGGAGTTCCAGGCTTGCCGTCCCATGCGGTTTGATTCGGACAAAGTGTTCCGTGCCAGCTTGCGCATTCACCGGCGCGCAGGTTGGCAGCGATATACAGCGCCCCACGTATGTCGAGGGTGGAAGCATTTCAGCTGGCTCTAGCGTTTTACGGGAATGTTGATTGTGAGCGTCAGCCGCGTTGGTTAGCATTGACAGATTCCCATCTGGCTTGACCCATGTCCTTCTTCCCTCTGTGTCCGCCGACCTCGGTCAACGAGACTGCGCGTCTGGCGGCACTGCGCTCCTATGGCATTCTCGATACGCCAAGCGAAGGCGCGTTTGACGATGTGACGCGGATCGCCGCGCTGATCTGCGATGCACCGATTGCTGTCGTCAACTTCATCGACAGCGGCCGGCAGTGGTTCAAGAGCGAGATCGGACTCGGCCTGCGCGAAATGCCGCTCGGTCCGTCGATCTGTGCCCATGCGATCCTGCAGACTGAATTGTTCGTTGTGCCTGATACCACGCTCGACGACCGCTTCAGCAGCAACCCGCTAGTGCTTGGTGAACCGGGATTGCGTTTCTATGCCGGTGCGCCGCTGTTGACGCCGGATGGTCTTGTGCTCGGCACGGTCTGCATTCTCGATACGAAGTCGCGCACTTTGAGTGAGCAACAGTCTCATGCGCTCAAGGCGCTTGCGCGCCAAGTCATGGCCCAGCTCGAATTGCGCAAGGCGCTGGCATTGGCCGAGCGCGCGGCCGGTTACCGCAAGCGCTTGATGGCAATTGTCGGGCACGATCTCAAGACGCCACTGCGTGCCTGCGGTTATGCCATCGAGAAAGTCCGCCGCGAAGTTGGTCCGGAGCAGTCGCAACGCCTGGATACCGCAAGTAATGCCTTGGCGCAGATCGATCGAGAGTTCAACAAACTCGTCGCGCTGGCAACTTTCGATGACGGTGATGGTTTGCCGAAAAACAGTCGCTTCGCAGTCGATACCGTGCTCCAGCCGCTGATCGAGCCGTGGCTTGCCATTGCAAGCCGTAAAGGCGTTGATTTACGCATCGTCCGCAGCACGGCCATGATCGACAGCCAGCCCGAAATGCTCGCCACAATCATTGGAAATTTGATCAGCAACGCGATCAAATACACGAGCAATGGCAAAGTACTCGTGGGCTGTCGGCGGCGTGCCGGCACGCTTTCGATTGAAGTGCATGACACCGGTGTGGGTATCGAGCCGGCACGCGCCGAGGCGATTTTCCAGGCATTCCAACAGTTCGACTCCGCAAGCGAAGGGCTCGGTCTCGGACTTTGGATCGCCAGTCGCACCGCAGCCATGCTCGGCCACGAGATCGTCATGCATTCGCGCCCAGGTGTGGGCACAAGGTTTTCGCTGGAAATCGAGCAAGCGGGTAATTGCTAGGGGAAATCAAGGTAGAGAAACCCTGTTCGTTTCGACTCTTGAATCTTGAAGAGTGAGTGTTGAATCTACGCAGCGAGAAATTCGACCTCACCCAAGCCCTCCGCAGTAGGATTTTCCGCGCCCCACTCTTGACCATTCCAAGCGGAGCTCGGAAATAGCCAAGTCACATCGTTGGCCGCGACATACCGAATAGCAGCCCTTGGTAGTTCTCGAACGCCCGCCCGCTCACGCCATTGCGGGATGCAAATATGCCCATTGCAGAGATTCGCGGGTTGGGCAGCTGGTTCAGCATTGTGCGAAAACCTCGATTGGAATCAATCATTCGTGAAATGTTGATTGTTTTGGCATTGCGCAAGAGTGTTCAGTGGATCGGCGTGGTCTGCACATTGACCACGTGCCACTTGCCGTGATCGCGGACGTAGACGTCGGTGAAGCGATAGTGACTCGTGAATTCCTTGCCATCCCAACTGCCTTGCATGTTGGTCGTGCCGGTCAAGAGAGCGGTATCTCCGAAAACGCGAATTTCGAAATCTTCGACCGAATAGGGGGTGATGGAAAGTCGTTTGTCCATTAGCGCGTCAACAAAACTGGCCTTGTCGGCCTTCGCGCCGTCGCTTCCAATCTGCATGAATCTCGGTGAGATATTGTCTTCGATTGCCTTTCGATCCTTGTTGATGATCGCCAGGTCCCAGGCATCAGCCTGATGCTTGAGCGTTGATTCGACGCTGGCGTCTTTTGCAGTGTCGGCCAGCGTGGGTATCGCATAGAAGAGCAGTGCGACACAGAAGGTGAGTTTTGAGATCGTCATTCAAGTTCCTTGGTTCAAAGGTTCTGCAATTATTCCAATCATCTTCGATATCGAGCATCGCGACAATCTCGCCACGATGCTCGACCAGGCGTCGCACCATCAATTGAGCGGACTGTAGCTCAGCAGCTCAAACACTTGCGTATCGTTCTTGTTGTGCGAAAGGCCGCCTGCGCGGGCTATGAATTGGTAACGCCCGCCCGTCTTCAGCTTTCCAGCCGGCATCAGGGATTCCGTACCTGGAACGACATAGACCATCAGCTTGTAGCCGTCAGCCGTCTGCACATGCACGGCGTCGTTAACTGCCAATCGGGTCGAATTGACAAATGCACCCGCATAGTCGGCCTTTACGTCGCGAGCGATCACCGACCCTTCAAACGTGGCAATCTTTTGGCTGGTTGGATCACCCGAGCTTCCTTCAGGCTTGTTTTCCCTTGCTTGCATCATCGCGGCGACTGATTGATAGCGAATCGTCCATTCCACCTCATCGGTATCACGCATCACGTGATCAGAGGTCGTCAGCAAATTCTCGGTCCAATTTCCACAAGCCTTGTTTCGTACACATATAGGCCAGCCAGTGGCGAGCCAATTGCCCAGCGATCGGGTTGGATTCCCGGAGCCCATCTGACGCGCGATACCGGGACCCCAAGCGACCGCCGCTTGACCCTGTTCGGGTGCGACAACAATAACCGCGCCGTTGCCGACATCTAGCTTGCCCACGCGCAATTCACGCATCATCGCCAGCGCATACGCATCAGCCTCCATACCCTGCATATCACGCACCAGCAGCGTGACGATCTCGACGCCGTGCACGCGCGCATGCTCGACAAATTTGGCTTCAAACGCAGCGCGTATGGTGGGATCCAGCGCGCCGTATTCATCGTAGATGAATCGATCGAACTTGCTCGGAATGGATCCCGGTGCAGGCAGATGATCAAGACCGGCAATCTGGGTCGGTGGGGCATTCGGAATTGCGGTACTTTGTGTGCTTTGTGCAGGCATCGATCTCACGGCTGGCGTGGCAGGTACAGTTGCCGCCACATCGCGTGAACCACGTTCGCCGGTCGGAGCAGTGGGCAGTGGCGCCGATGGTACTTTCGCTGAAGCAACAGGCGTCGGCTGCCCACCCGTGCAACTGCCGTGTTGCTGCACGCAGGCTTGCTGCCAGCCTTCGCGCACGGCACTCAAGCGCTTGCCACGGCCGGGATGCGTCTTGCCATCAGGGCCTTCGGGAACCAGCGCTTCGAGCGCAGTTTGCGCATCGTTGAGACCCGCGCCCATCTTGTACAGAACGAAGCCGCTGAATTTGTCGGCTTCAAGTTCGGTGGGTGGCTGGCTGCCACCGGGCGTGATGGTATGACCTGAAAGATGGTGGCCGATTTCGTGGGCCATGATGCTGACCGGTGCCCAGAGATTGCCGTGCGTCGCCTGGCGAACCACATCGATGAACTGCGGATTGAAGGCGATGACGCGCTTTGGAATTTGCTGGTCATCAAGCAGGATCACGGCCGCCGCGTTCGGCACATCGGCCTGCACAACGACAAAATTCTGCGGCAGTCCAGTGAAATTCATGATCTTGGCGACCATGTCACGACAGTCCGAAGGCGCATCACCGGATTTACCATTGAAGGTCACCGGCTCGCCGTCATAGCTACAGGCTTGCAACGACGCCGAAACTTCGTTGATCAAGGCAACCTGATCGACGGCGGGCGCTTTCGCAGCGGGTTGCACCGCAACCGAAGTCGGGGCTGTCGCCGTTGTATCGGGTGCACTGCTGGCGTTGCAGGCCGAAAGAGCGAGCAGCAGGCTCAAGCCGCTGATCGGTCGAATCAAGGTGAATACAGTTCGTTTGGACATCAGTAATCTCCGCAAGAGTGCGATGAGGTTGAGCAAGCGATCAAGCCGTTGAGAGCACGATCCGGACAAGAACAAGGGCGTAAACACGTACAAGAATCCATTTGCAGCCAATAAAGAACGAGCTGGCCAGGAGCAATCGCATCCAGCCACGCCTGAGATCAATCACGAAAAATTGGCGACATGCGATGAAGAAAACCAACAGACCAACGGCATCGAGCAACCAACTCGACAAAAAGCGGTGTTGGGCGAGAAATGCGGCATCCGTCCACACCAGCGTCGGCAACTTGGTCAGTACGCTGACAGCGACCACGACGAACTGGATGGTGCAGGCGAGCATGAGGTGCTCGAAGAGGTTGAATTCGCCATACCGGCGGTAGAAAATCCACGTGGCCAGTACGATCGCGCCAACGCTGAGCGAGAACGATAAATTGGCCCACGCCTGCACAATCGCCATTGCACCGGATACCGGCGCGTTGGTAGAAGCCAGATAGTTGCCGCGCTGAACAATAAGTACGAGAAACCCGATGCCAACCAGCAACAGCTTGATCGGGTTCAAGTGACGTTTCCGTGCACCGAACACATATTCACGCGCAACTATTCCCGGCCGCCGCAGCAGACGACGCGCTGCTACTAGAACGGTTGCATCGAACCATTTGAACTTGTTCCACACCTCTTGACCCAGCTGCCAACTACCGACGCGCTCAACGCGCTTTTGCCCGCATTGGGGGCAAAAAGGTGTATGCAGATCCGCACCGCAGTTTTGACACAGCGGCGCGGCGAAGTGCGCGGCATCGGGAGTCACTGCCGATGCCGCATTCTGCACTGCGTTGGTGGACATTGGCAGCTTGCTCGCAATCGTATGACTCAATCGCCGAGTGAGCTCAACTTGAAGTTGTCGAATGTCGCCATCGTTCCAGCGGCTTTTTCGCCCCAGATGATCAAGCCGGCTGTGCCCTCGGTCAGGTCGCTGTCCCTGACGACTAGGCTATCGCCATCCTTGGCGCTCAAGCGCAGCTCGTCACCCTTGCAAGTCGCAGTCAGGCGCGTATCCACACTGCCGGCCAGCACGCTGCGCAAGCGTCCCAGAGCAAGCGATTTCACTTCGCCCTTGGTCACCTTGAAGATCATCAGCCCCGCATCGCCACGCGCGGCGAAACCGTAGAAATTCTGCGCATCTTTGACACGACAGGCCAGGCCAGCCATACCCGACCCGACGCCAGCCAGCAGGAACATATCCGACTCAATCGAGACATCCCCCGATTCGGCCTGTTTCGGCGCCTTCACATAGCCGAACACATGATCAGCGACGGGGGTGAGTTGATAGTCGCCATCGGCATACATCACAAAACCAAGATCCTCAACACTTGTTGCACCCGAATGCGGCCAGCCACTCTTCGCATTTGAAAAATCATCCGTCATCACAACGCTGGCCGCCGAGGCGAAGGAACACGCAGCGAGTAGGGCCACACCGAGCAGGCGGGCAGGGATCTTGCGATTCATGGAC
>JBBSVJ010000011.1:0-30935 GCA_038233665.1 Lysobacterales bacterium | reverse complement strand
GACGTCGAGTTCGATGCTGCCGCCGAACGTGCGGCGTGGATTACGCCGGTTCCGGGTGGGGTCGGGCCAATGACCGTCGCAACCTTGATGGAAAACACGCTGGAAGCGGCCGAGACGTTTTTCGATTGAGGCAATCGGAGGTTCGTCTTCAATGGAGTTTGCAGGCATGGCAAAACCGTGGAATTCCACGCTTATGCAGGAGCCCGTTTGCGGGTGAGCGTTTCGTCATTGCCAGGCGCGGCTCACCGCTGTTGGGACTCTTGCAAGTGCAATTAAAGCGGTCGTATGAGCGCTGATGGGTTGCGTTTTGTCGAGATTTGGCTACCTCTCTTTGCGACAGCAATAGCGGGCAGGGGTTGGGAAACGATAGAATGGTGGACTTGATCAGCCTCCCAACACCGCCATGCGACTACTCGCCGAAGCCCTGACGTTTGACGACGTCTACCTTGTTCCTGGTCATTCCACCGTGTTGCCTTGCAATGTGGAGACCTCCACACGTTTGACCCGCAATCTGCGTCTCAACGTACCCATTCTCTCTGCGGCGATGGATACCGTGACCGAAGCCCGCCTTGCCATCGTCATGGCGCAGTGCGGCGGTATCGGCATCATCCACAAGAACATGACCGTCGAGCAGCAAGCCGCCGAAGTGCGCCTGGTCAAGAAATTCGAGGCCGGGGTGATCCGTGATCCGCTGACCGTGCGTCCCGATGCGACGATTCGCGATGTCATGCGGATCACCGGTGAACACGGTATTTCCGGCGTACCCGTGGTCGACAACGAAGAACTGGTCGGTATCGTCACCAGTCGCGACATGCGCTTCGAAAAGAAGCACGACGATCCGGTGAGAAATATCATGACGCGTAAGGAGCGCCTGATCACGGTCAAGGAAGGTGCCAGCGAAGACGAAGTGCTGGCGTTGCTGCACAAGTACCGTATCGAGAAGGTATTGGTTGTCAACGATGCCTTTCAGCTGCGCGGCTTGATCACGGTCAAGGATATCCAGAAGGCGCGTGACAACCCGCATGCGGCCAAGGATGCGCGCGAACGTCTGCGCGTCGGTGCTGCCGTTGGCGTCGGCGGCGATACCGAACGCCGCGTCGAGGCGCTGGTCAATGCAGGCGTGGATGTACTGATTGTCGATACGGCCCATGGCCATGCGCAATCGGTCATCGATCGTGTTGCGTGGGTGAAGAAGAATTTTCCGCAGACCGAAGTGATCGGCGGCAATATTGTCACCGCCGATGCTGCGCTGGCCCTGCGTGATGCCGGAGCCGACGCGGTAAAGGTCGGCGTGGGTCCCGGGTCTATTTGCACCACGCGTATCGTCACGGGCGTTGGTGTGCCGCAGATTACCGCGATCGATCTGGTGGCCAATGCATTGAAAGATGAGATTCCGCTGATCGCTGATGGTGGCATTCGCTATTCGGGCGATCTGGCCAAGGCAATTGTCGCCGGAGCATCAACCGTCATGCTCGGCAGCATGTTTGCCGGCACCGAGGAGTGCCCGGGCGAAGTGGAGCTGTTCCAAGGGCGCTCGTACAAGAGTTATCGCGGCATGGGTTCACTGGGTGCGATGGAGAAAGGCTCCAGCGATCGCTATTTCCAGGATGCCTCCGACCCTGAGAAGCTCGTGCCGGAGGGCATCGAAGGCCGCGTCCCGTATCGCGGTCCATTGCGCAACATCATCCACCAGTTGGTCGGTGGCCTGCGGGCCTCGATGGGCTATTGCGGCTGCGCAACGGTGGAAGACATGCGCACGCGCCCGCAATTCGTCCGCGTCACCAGCGCCGGCGTCCGTGAAGCGCATCCCCACGACGTTCAGATCGTCAAGGAAGCACCGAATTATCAGTTGGGATGATTGACAGTCGCGATTCGGCGTTCGAGATTCGGGATTCGTCGAAGCAGCTTCCCGTGAACTGGCGGATCTAGCCCTATGTCGATTTTTTGCTCTTTCGAATCCCCACTATCGAATCTCGTCGTATGACCGCCCTCCACCAAGACAAGATCCTCATCCTCGATTTCGGCGCGCAGTACACGCAATTGATCGCGCGACGGATTCGCGAAATCGGTGTCTACTGCGAGATCTGGGCTTGGGATCATGATCCTGCCGAGATTGCCGCGTTTGCTGCAAATGGGATCGTGCTTTCCGGTGGTCCGGAATCGACCACCCTGCATGGCTCGCCGAAAGCGCCGCAGCAGGTATTTGATTCGGGTTTGCCGATTCTCGGCATCTGCTATGGCATGCAAACGTTGGCCGCGCAGCTTGGCGGAACGACGGAAGCCGCCGATGCGCGCGAGTTCGGTCATGCAGAAGTCGAGGTCGTCGCCAAGGACGAATTGCTGCACGGGCTCAGCGATCACCCCGGTCAGCCGCCGCGTTTGAACGTCTGGATGAGTCATGGCGATCATGTCGCCACTGCTCCGCCGGGTTTCATCGTCACCGCGCGCACCGATCGCATTCCCGTTGCAGCCATGGCCAACGAGGAAAAGCGTTGGTTTGGCGTGCAATTTCATCCCGAGGTCACGCATACGCTCCAGGGCGAAGCACTGTTGCGACGCTTCGTAACCGATATCTGCGGCTGCCGCACGTTGTGGACCGCGGCCAATATCATCGAGGATCAGATTGCCCGCGTTCGCGAAAAAGTCGGTGAGGATGAAGTCATCCTCGGGCTGTCCGGCGGCGTCGATTCATCCGTGGTCGCAGCACTTTTGCACCGCGCCATTGGCGATCAATTGACCTGCGTTTTCGTCGATACCGGCCTGCTGCGCTGGCACGAGGGCGATCAGGTAATGGCCATGTTCGCCAACGAAGCCGACAAGGGCGGCATGGGCATCAAGGTCATCCGTGTCAATGCCGCCGATCGCTACTTCGATGCCTTGAAAGGGGTTAGTGATCCGGAAGCCAAACGCAAGATCATTGGCAAGCTGTTCATCGAGATCTTTGACGAGCAATCCTCGAAGCTGGCCAACGCGCGCTGGCTGGCCCAAGGCACGATTTATCCAGATGTCATCGAATCCGCCGGCAGCGGCACCGGCAAGGCACATGTGATCAAGAGTCACCACAACGTGGGTGGCTTGCCAGAACACATGAAGCTCGGTTTGATCGAGCCATTGCGCGAGCTGTTCAAGGATGAGGTGCGGCGTCTCGGTGTCGAACTCGGACTGCCGCGGGCGATGGTTTATCGCCATCCGTTTCCGGGCCCTGGTCTGGGCGTGCGCATTCTCGGCGAGGTCAAGCGCGAATACGCCGAACTCCTCGCGCGCGCCGATGCGATCTTTATCGAAGAGCTGCGCAAGGCCGATCTCTACGACAAGACCAGCCAGGCCTTCGCCGTATTCCTGCCAGTGAAATCGGTCGGTGTCGTCGGTGACGCACGCGCCTACGAGTGGGTCATAGCGCTGCGCGCCGTCGAGACCATCGACTTCATGACCGCCCACTGGGCGCATCTGCCATATGATTTTCTCGGCACCGTTTCCAACCGCATCATCAACGAGCTGCGCGGCATTTCGCGTGTCGTCTACGACATCAGCGGCAAGCCACCCGCGACGATTGAGTGGGAGTAGGTGCGAACGACGCGTCGGCAGTCGAGTTTTCTGCCGACGATGAACACTGGATGCGTCGCGCGCTCGAGCTGGCTGCGCATGCGCGAGATGCTGACGGTGAGGTGCCGGTCGGTGCCCTGCTTGTCGTTGGCGGTGAAGCAATCGGCGAAGGGTGGAATCGCAACATCACACTCCATGACCCGACTGCGCACGCTGAGATTCTGGCCCTGCGCGCGGCGGGCCGCTCGGTCGGCAACTACCGGTTCCCCGGATCAACGCTGTACGCGACATTGGAGCCCTGTTCGATGTGTGCGATGGCGCTGGTGCATGCGCGAGTGTCGCGAGTGGTTTATGCGGCGGCTGATCCCAAGACTGGTGCGGCGGGCAGCATTTTCGATACCTTGATTTCACCGCTGCACAACCATCGCATCTCGGTTGCGGCGGGTTTGTTCGCCGAGGAAAGTGGCGCCATGTTGCGTGAATTCTTCCGCAGCCGACGTTGAGGAAAGAAGCGAGCGTCTTGTCGACTGTGCAGCAACATTGCCGACGGCGAGCTTCTCCAGGTCGCCGCCAAAAGCTCGCTACTAAACGAGTTGCCACCCTTGTATTGCGATCAACGCCGATTCGTACGCCGGTAGGAGCCCCGCCAGGAGCGAGCTTCTTGCTGGATCTTGCCACTTCTTGCCGAAAGGCTCGCCCCTGGTGGGGCTCCTACAGGATCGGACCCACTGCCTCACGAATCCATTGGCTCAATCAATCGCGCGGCGGAAATCGAGGTCGAATCGAGTACCAGCGGTGAGCGCGTGCAGACGCATGTTGGTGATGCGTATCGGTGCGCCCTGCTCGAGTTCAGCGGCGTTGGAATCGGCCATCTCGCTGGGGTCGATGATCGTCACGCCACCACTGCCAAATACTTCGAGTGCGTTGTCCTGGCCGATCACGACCACGGTTGAAGCGTCGATTCCGAGGCCCAGTGCGAACGGGTTGAGGGCGAGTGCGGCGAGCAGACGGCCGAGGCGATCACTGGCATTGCCACCCTGATCAATGACCACTCGGTTGGTCAGGCCGAGTCCCGGTGCCAGTGACGCACTGCCGACGCGTGGCGTTGGACCCGCTGTGCCGGAGGCAATCATATGTTCACAAAGCACGGCGGCGCCCGCGCCAATTCCACAAACCGCCATGCCGGCCGCATTGCGTCGACGCAGCAATCTGGCCAGGCTGCCTCCGCCGATCAAGGTGCTGAGTTTGAGTGGTTGTTCGGCATTGAGGATGACCAGATCCGCCTGTTCAACCAAATCGAGCAGCCGTCTATCCTCGGCACTGGCACGGGTTGTCAACGCGTATCGATGCAACTGCGAGCTGGTAGCGGCAGTCAGCATCGCTTCCAGCTCGATATCATCGTCATCATTCTGATCGAGCGCGGTGATCAGGATAACTCGCGGAGAATCTCCGACCAGTCCGATCAAGCGGGCCAGCAGCAAGGGAGTGCGTTGATTGGCCGGCAATTCTCCGCAGGCAATGATCGCGCCACGGCTACGTTCGGGGGAGAGTTTGGCTGGCACGCGTCGAACCCTGCATTGGGGATTTCGATACTACACTGCCCGTCGAGTTTGCGATTGCTGCAGCGATTGAGCACCTTGTTGCGTCTGGCTCATTCAATCGCGATGGAGAAATCGGATTCGTTGTCGCTGGTGACATCCTGGACGCAGCCGATCACATCGCGGCATGTCGCGATCGGGTCCAAGCCGCGGACGCGGATCTTGACCTGTCGGCGGCGGCCAATCGCGGTGGTGATACGAGCGGTGATTTCGGTGGTCTCCTCGCTTTTAGCAGCGTCCAACGCCTGTCGCAGACGGCGCAGGTCCATTCCTGTGAAGTGACTGAGCATACGATCACGGGAAATCGGCGTTGTCAGCGGCACGTCGAAAATTGCGTGCATCTGCGCAGACCAGATCATGCGATCGCTACCCGCGACGAGTTGCCAGGCGCCGAGATTGGTCAGTGACTGCGCATGGGCAAACAACGAGGCATCCCGCTTGATCGGGGTAATGTCGGCAAAGATCGAGACGACATGGTCAGGGCGAGCGTTTTCGCTGTCAAAGCCCGGGACCGACGCAATGGAAACCCAAAGCGTCGTATCGGCGTGCGGTGAGTTCAGTCCGCAGATGGCTGATTCGACAGGCTTGCCGGTTGTCATCGCCCGCGACCAAGGCAGCGCGTGCTGGTCAATCGGTTGATTGTGCTCATCGACAAAACGCCAGTCGCCAAGTTGATCCGAGCGCAACGCCAGCAAATCGGGTTCACTCATCTGCAGCATGCGACACGCAGCCGGATTGCTCGAAACAATATGACCGCGCTGATTGCGTACGATGACGCCCTTGTCCATATCACGCAGGAGTTGGCGCAAATGGGCTTCGGAACGGCGCAATCGTTCATGGGATTGCTCGCGCTTGGCCAACTTCCGAGTCGCTACGATGATCCGCTTTTGCTGCCCGTCGAGATATACGCGGGCGTTCAATTCAAGCGCGACAGGGGGCTGGTCGAGGCGGGTCAGGGTTGCATTGCCGATGACGGATTCTTCGCCATCGCTGGCATCTCGCAGATGTTTACGAAAATCCTCTCCGAGATCAGGAAATATCTCTGCGATCAACGATCCAATCAACGCATCGCGATTTTTTTCGAGTAAGCGACATGCGCTCTCGTTGACATCAACGGTTCGGCCCGTTTCGTCGTGCATCGTGATCGCATCTGGAATGGCGTCGATCAAGGCGCGATAGCGGTTGACGATTGTCGCGGTCACGCCGCGCAAGTTGCGATGATTCTCACAGGCCTCGTCAACGAGCAGCCGCAACACCGGATCGGTGCCAGTGCGAGAAGCGAACTCGGCGAGCTGGTTCCAGACATCCTGATCCGCCGGCGCTGCCAGTGGCAAGTTGACTGAAGATGACGCGGAAAAATCCGGTTTTTCGATCATCGCGTGAATCCCTTTCACGACCCCCAACTTCCTACACTACACCATGCTCAACTCTGATCAACTGCTGGCTCTGGCGACTTTGCTCGATGTCTCTCGTCCAAGCTGCAAGGATAGCCACGATCCGGTATTGATGAGTTTGTCCAGATCGATGCCGGTGACGATACCCATACCTTCAAGCATATAGACCACATCCTCACTGGCGACGTTGCCTGTTGCGCCTTTGGCGTACGGGCATCCGCCGACGCCCGATACTGCACTATCGATCACGCTGACACCTTCTTCCAGGCAGGCCAGAATGTTGGCCAATGCCTGACCCCGCGTGTCATGGAAATGCACTGCGAGTGCTTGCATCGGAACTTCGGCGGCGACGGCGCGCAGCATCTCGCGTGCCTTGCGAGGGGTGCCGATACCGATGGTGTCGCCAAGCGAAATTTCGTAGCAGCCCATCGCGAACATGCGTGCCGCCACGCGAACAACATCGGCCACTGCAACCTCACCTTGATAGGGGCAGCCGAGTACGGTAGAAACATAGCCGCGAACACGCACGTCATCGTTGCGCGCTTGCACAAGGATCGGCGCGAAGCGTTCGATCGACTCATCAATCGATGCATTGATGTTTTTGCGATTGAACGCCTCCGATGCTGCCGAGAACACGGCAACCTCGCTCACACCAACGGCGCGTGCGCGCTCATAACCCTGCACGTTCGGCACAAGAACGGGATAGCTGACGCCTGGCGTTTTTTCGATTCCGGTAAACACCTCGGCGGCATCAGCCAGTTGCGGCACCCATTTCGGACTGACGAAACTGGTCGCCTCAATGGTGCGCAGGCCCGTTCGCGACAACCGATTGATCAGCTCGATCTTGGTTGCTGCCGGGATGATGGCCTTCTCGTTTTGCAAGCCGTCACGCGGGCCAACCTCGACGATTCGAACGCAAGAGGGAATTTCACTCATGAGGATTTCCCGGCACGCCGAACCGATCGTTTGTGCTCATAGTCTTGCAGACTCATGTGGACGCGACGGACTTCCGCGCCAGGTTTGCTATGGAAGATCTTTTGACTACGCACAATGTCCAGCACCTTCGCGCGATCGCCCTTGATGTAGACATGCAATTGCTTTTCTCTCGCATCTACTGTGCCATCGAGTACGTCATCAATGACCAGATTTGCCATGCGCTTGGCATCAACCGGGAAGATACGCAAGCGATCGTGATCGACTTCGTAACGTGCGACAAAGAACGATTTTTTCGGTACGGGTTTGATGCCATGGAGCGGCGCGAGATCGACGATCTCCTTGAGTTGATTGTCGGCGATCACAAGATAGTGATTGCCTTGGTCATGCACAAAGTTGAGCGGAATGTGGATCTCTTTCGGCGGGCCATCCTTCTCCGGTCGCTCAAGCATGAAGAAGCGACACTCCTGATCGACCCGGAACGCCAACTCATCGGGTTCGCCTTTCGGAGCATCCACGGATGCGTCTACCCAGAGCCCTTTCCAGGCGGGATCGCAGGCATTGATTTTGTCGCCCGGAGTCGACTCGAAACGCGTTTCGGTACAGGCCGCGAGAGCAAGTATCAGGCAGGCGCAACCCAGCAATCGGAGGGTCATTCGGAGGCCTCCAACCGCACCAGAACGGCATCGGCTTCCACAAAATCGCCGGCACTCGCCTGAATCACCTCGATGCGACCGGCGCGCGGCGCGCGCAAGGTCAGTTCCATCTTCATTGCCTCCATGACCAGCAACTCGTCGCCTTCTTCCACATCCTCGCCCGTCTTGGCTTTGACCACGACGATGCGTCCGGGCATGGGCGCGAGGACGCGGTCAACGTCCGACGAGCCCGCTTCAACGAACGCGAATGCTGGAGCGTGCTCAAAAACGCGCCGCGACTGGCCATCGTGGACCGTGATGCGCGAACCATCGGCGAATATCCGTTGGCGTCTTGCGATGCCGTCATGACGCGCACTGAGCCAGCCGTGCGAAAAAATCGCGTCCTCGATTTCGACGTTGAACTCGTCACAAGTGAGTCGATAGTTTCCTTGCGCGCCATGCGCTGATACTTCGATACGTTGCTCGCCATCGATCAAGGCAATGATGCGTTTGCCGGGATGGCCGAGTCGCCAGCCATCGGCACGTCGCCACGGTGAGTTCGGGTCGGCACTGCCATCGGCTTGCAAGCGGGCATCGCTCTCTTCGGCAAGCAGGGAGATGATCGCGGCCGCACACAGGAATGCGTTGGCTGCGGCTTCGCCACGGCTCTCGGCGGGGCCGATGAATTCGTCGAGATTTCGATCCAGATAACCGGTATCTATCGATCCCTCAACCACGCTCGGATGGCGCAACAAGCGTTCGAGGAAAGCCACATTCGATTTCGGCCCGATCACACTGACTCCCGCCAGCGCATCACGCATTCGCTGCAACGCGGAAGGTCGATCGCAATCCCAGACGATCATCTTGGCAATCATCGGATCGTAAAAGACACTGACGTTGTCGCCCTCGATCACGCCTGAATCGATGCGTACGTGCTCCGAGACTTGCGGCAGGCGGAGAGTTTGCAACCGACCGGAACCCGGGAGGAAACCCTGATCGGGATCTTCAGCGTAGAGGCGCACCTCGATGGCATGGCCAGTGGCCGGGATCGCGGTGCTGCCGATCAGCGAATCGGGCAGGGCGTCGCCGGCGGCAACGCGCAGCTGCAGCTCGACCAGATCCAGTCCCAGCACCATCTCGGTAACCGGATGCTCGACCTGCAAGCGCGTGTTGATCTCCATGAAATAGAAATCGCCCGCTTGGCCAACAATGAATTCCACGGTGCCCGCATTGACATAGTCGAGTGCACGAGCGGATTGAATCGCTGCCTCACCCATTTTCGTTCTCAGTTCGGATGTCAGGAACGGCGACGGGGTTTCCTCAAGCACCTTCTGATAGCGACGTTGCGCCGAACACTCGCGCTCGTTGAGATGCACGATATTTCCGTGATTGTCACCGAAAACCTGAAATTCTATGTGCCGCGGTTTCTCGACGTAACGCTCAAGCAAAACGCGATCACGCCCGAAGGCGTTCTTTGCCTCACGCTGGCAAGATTCCAGATTGGCCAAAAACTCATCGGCTTTGCGCACGATGCGCATTCCCTTGCCGCCGCCTCCATACGCGGCCTTGATCATCAGCGGGAATCCGACCCGCTCAGCTTCGCGTGCGAGCAGCGAGGGCTGCTGATCTTCCCCGGTGTAACCCGGCACAACCGGCACGCCGTGTGAGGCCATCAAATCCTTGGCGCCGGCCTTGGAACCCATCTTGCGCATCGAGCCGCCTGAGGGGCCGATGAAGCTGAGACCCGCCGCCACCACGGCATCGGCAAAGTCTGCATTTTCCGAGAGGAAGCCGTAGCAAGGATGAATCGCCTGGGCACCTGCCTTCAAGGCGACTTCGATGATCGCATCACCGCGCAGATAGGAATCCGCCGGAGCCGGTCCGCCGATCGGAAACGCGATGTCGGCCTGGCGAACGTGCTGCGCGGTGGCATCCGCCTCGGAGTAAACGGCCACGGTGCGAATGCCGAGTCGACGGCAGGTGCGGATCACGCGACAGGCGATTTCACCGCGGTTGGCAATCAGGATCGTGTTGAACATCATCAGCTCTCGGCATTCCAGCTCGGGGGACGCTTTTCAAGGAAAGCCGTCAACCCTTCCTGGCCTTCCTCGGAGACGCGCAGGCGTGCGATCAGCGCGGCGTTTTCGAGATCAAGTTTTTCAGCGCCCTCGCGGGTGATACCGGCAATACGCAAGGCCAGTGCCTTGGCTTCCGCCTGGGCCTGGGCACCGCATTTGCGCAAAAAATGCAAACTGCGCGAAACCGCATCATCGAGGCCGGAGCGCGAAACGACTTGATGCAGCAAATCAATGCGATGTGCCTCGTCGGCATCAAATACTTCGGCGCTGATGAATAGCTTGCGCGCCTGACGCGGGCCGATTGCGGCCACCACATAGGGCGATATCACGGCGGGTACAAGGCCGAGTTTGGCTTCGCTGAGCGAGAACTTGGCACCTTCGACCCCGATGGCGATATCACAGCAGGCGATCAAGCCGATGCCGCCGCCGTAGGCCGAGCCATTGACCTTGGCAATTGTCGGCTTCGGCAGAAAATTGAGCGTGCGCATGAGCCGCGCGAGGTGCAAGGAATCGACACGATTCTCGGCCTCGCTGGCGCCGGCCATGGCGCGCATCCAGTTGGCATCGGCACCAGCGGAAAAGGTGCTGCCTTGTCCGCTCAGCACCAATCCCCAAATCGAGCCATCCGCGTCAGTGGCCTCAATGGCGGCAGTCAAATCCGCGATCAATTGGTCATCGAAGGCGTTATGCACCGATGGCCGATTCAGGCTGATTTCGCGGATGCCGTTGCGATCGGTAATCAGGAGGTTGTCAGTCATGCGTTTGGTCCTTCGGTAAGACCTCGATCATAGAGTTTTCGACAAAAGCCTGCAGCCATTCGCCACGTGGCCGCTGATCGCGAGAACCGTTTGATCGGCGTACAATGCGAACCATTCTTATTCGCCGTAGTTTTCTGATGCGCTTGTCCGAACTAGCCCATGGAACCGATGCTGTGGTGCAAGATGTTGAAAACGTGAGTGAAATTGACCCGATCGCGCGGCGCCTGCGTGACTACGGGTTCGTGCGTGGGGAACCCGTGCGAGTGGTCGGTCGCGGTCCGTTCGGGTCGGATCCCTTGCTCGTGCAAATCGGGTTCACCCGGTTTGCCCTGCGCCGCGCAGAGGCCGCGCGGGTGATTGTCGAGGCGGCTGCGTGAGCGAAGCGGTTGCGAGCTTGCGCCTGGCCCTGGTAGGCAACCCGAACTGCGGCAAGACTGCGCTGTTCAACCAGCTTACCGGCGGCCGCCAGAAAGTCGCCAACTACGCGGGAGTCACGGTCGAACGCAAGGAAGGTCGCTTCAACGGGCCTTCCGGTCGGGTGTTCCAGTTGCTCGATCTGCCTGGCGCATACAGCCTTGAAGCGGCCAGTCCGGATGAGGTCATCACGCGCGATGTCTGTTTGGGCCATTTCCCGGGTGAAACCGCGCCGGATGTGATTGTTTGCGTCGCCGATGCGACCAATTTGCGCCTGCACCTTCGCTTTGTCCTCGAAGTGCGTCGACTCGGTCGCCCGATGGTGCTGGCCTTGAACATGATGGATGCGGCGCGTCGTCGCAAAATCACCATCGATGTGAACAAGCTTGAAGCCGCCCTCGGAATTCCGGTTGTCGAGACGATCGCTGTACAGCGCGGCGGTGCCACGGATTTGATTGCGCGTCTCGATGGCGCCGTTCCGGCCGTGGCTCCTGTTGAGCTCGGTGGTGACCTGCATGCCGAAGTGCGCACACTGATCGCCGATGCCGTGAGCATGCCCCGACGAACCGCCGAAATCGACGACGCCATTGATCGCATTGTGTTGCATCCGGTGATCGGGCTTGGGCTGCTGGCCGTGATCATGTTCCTGATTTTTCAGGCCGTGTTTTCCTGGGCCGCACCGTTGATGGACGGTATTGACGCGGGTATCGGATTCTTCGGCCAATGGGTCGGCGCCGGTCTGGCCTCAATGCCCATGCTGCGAAGTTTGCTTGTCGATGGCATTTTTGCCGGTGTCGGCGGTGTGCTGGTGTTTTTGCCGCAGATCCTGATCCTGTTTCTTTTCATTCTTGCGCTGGAAGAATCCGGCTATCTTCCCCGTGCGGCATTTCTGCTCGATCGGCTTATGCTCAAGGCCGGTTTGACCGGACGCTCATTTATTCCGTTGCTGTCGAGTTTTGCTTGCGCGATCCCCGGCATCATGGCAACGCGCAGCATCCAGGATCCGCGCGATCGTTTGACCACGATTCTGATTGCTCCCTTGATGACCTGTTCGGCGCGACTGCCAGTCTATGCCTTGCTGATCGCCGCCTTCATTCCGAACGAGACAGTCGCGGGTATCTTCAACCTGCAAGGTATTGTCCTGTTCACCTTGTATGTTGCCGGCATTGTCAGCGCGCTCGGCGTCGCCTGGGTGATCAAGCTGGTGCGACGGGACAAAAGCGAGCACGCCTTGCTGATGGAATTGCCCTCGTATCGCATCCCGCATCCGCGTGATATCGCCATCGGACTGTGGGAGCGCGCGAGCATTTTCCTGAAGCGGGTCGGCGGCATCATTCTCTCGCTGACCATCATCCTGTGGTTTCTGTCTTCGTTTCCCGGTGCGCCGGCGGGTGCCACTGATCCGGCCATCAATTACAGCTTTGCCGGCATGCTCGGGCGCTGGTTGCACGTGGTCTTCGCGCCGATCGGCTTCAACTGGCAAATTTGCATTGCGCTGGTGCCCGGACTTGCTGCACGCGAAGTGGCGGTTTCTTCGTTGGCCACCGTGTATGCGCTGTCCGGCCATGAGGAAGGTCTGCAAGCCGTCGTGGCTTCACAATGGTCGCTGGCCACGGCGCTATCCTTGCTGGCTTGGTATGTATTCGCGCCGATGTGCCTATCGACGCTGGCCACGGTAAAGCGGGAAACCAACTCCTGGCGACAGGTGTGGATCATGACCGGCTATCTATTCGCGCTGGCCTACCTCGCCTCATTGGCGACCTATCAAATTGCCACGGCGATGGGCGCATGAACACGCAATCGCTGCAAACCATTCTGGTCACCGCGATCGTCTTGATCAGCGCGATTCTTGCCGCGCGCCATCTCGCACCGAACGCATTTCGTCTGCTGCAATCGCGGCTGGCACGGATACTCGGGCGTCCACAACACGGTGCATTCCTGCGAGCCATCGGGCGCTGGCTGCAGCCGCTTGAGGCAAAGCAGGCTGGATGCGGCAGTGGATCCGGTTGCGCCAGTTGCGCGGGCTGTGGCAGTGCAGGTGCGAAGCCGTTGGAATCGATCCCTTTGAAGTTTCACTCGCAGCCGCTTCAACGTCACTGACCTCGGCATGATCCAGCGGGTTTGGAACGCAGGACAACGCTGTGAACGGGGTAGACTGCTCGGATGACGACCCACGAACTGCATCGCGGTAGCGAGCCCCTGCTAATCAGCTTGCCTCACGATGGCGAAATGATTCCAGCAGATATTGCCGCGCGGATGACGCCATCAGCGCAGCGCGCACCCGATACCGATTGGCATGTCTCTCGCCTCTACGCGTTCGCCCGCGACCTTGGTGCGTCGGTGCTGGTGCCTGCCTATTCGCGCTATGTCGTTGATCTCAATCGTCCGCCCGATGATGTGTCGCTGTATCCAGGACAGAACACCACCGGGCTTTGTCCGATCGTGCAATTCTCCGGTGAGCCAATCTATCTGGATGGCCATCTGCCATCGGCCGACGAGGTCGGCCAACGCGTTGAAAAGTATTGGCGCCCGTATCACCAAACCCTCGCTGGCGAGATCAAACGCATTCACGCCGAACACGGACGCTGCGTGCTTTGGGAAGGCCATTCGATCCGCAGTGTCGTGCCGTTTCTGTTCGATGGTCGACTGCCGGACATCAACCTCGGTACGGTTGAAGGGACCAGTTGTCGAGCATCGCTGCGCAATCAGCTGAACTCCATTCTCGAAGCCCAGGCGGATTACAGTTTTGTCGTCGATGGTCGGTTCAAGGGCGGCTACATCACGCGTCATTACGGCAAGCCGGAGCAGGGCGTCGACGCGATCCAGCTCGAACTTGCCCAAATCAACTACATGGACGAGCTGAGCTACGCCTACGACAACGCACGCGCTGCTTCCTTGCAAGCCATGATTCATCGCATGCTTGAAGCCGCTTTGGATGCTGAGTAGCGACTAGTCAGACATGAAAGAATGGTTTCTGGCCTATTGGTGGATGATCTGGATGGGGATCGTGGCGCTGGCCTTTGTAGGACATCGACTCCGTCAACGTGATAAGCCCGACGCAGGTCGAAAATTTCAACAGCGGGTTTCCAACCAAGCGGTGCTGCGACAGCTCGCGATCGTCGCGACCGGCCTGATTGTCGTGGCAATAACATTGCTGATTGTCAGGCTTGCCTAGCGTCAATCTTGGTTAACGCAATGCTGATCAAATGGCACAAGCTTCATGGTGTTCTTAAAGCCACTCTCGTTCATGACATCGATCAGCCAAGCGAGGCCTTTCTGCGCGCAGCGCTTTGAGGTGCTGGCTCGAAGGAGACCCAGTCAGCTGGGTCAGCGTGCCGGGAGCTACACGTCGCGAGGTGTTGTTACGATTGCGCCGCTTGATCAGTGTTGCCTTAAGATTCAGGCAAGAAGCTGGCGATAGTCCCCAAGGATTTTCGTCTTCAGCAAGGTCGAACGAAATCTAGCCAACATGAGTTTTCCGAGCTTGCGCGACTCAACCCTGAGATAAATTATCGATTGACAGGACCATTCCTGCCCACGGATCCTTGTCACTTGCGCACTGATGGCAAGACCATCGTCCAAGTTATTCTGCTTGTGGAAAATGAATGGTCTTCAGTTCGGTCACGTTTCTTTTTTTCTTTCTTCCGCTGACTCTTCTGCTTTACCGGTTCGCCGGACGGATCAGTTGGCAGAATGCCGTTCTGCTGGTAGCAAGCGTCTTTTTTTACGCTTGGGGTGAGCCCCGCTTTGTTCCGGTCCTGGCTGCTTCCATCATTTTTTCCTATGTCTGCGGCGCGCGCATTGCTCGCAGTGATGACGCGGGGCGAAAGCGCTGGCTGATCATCGGCGTGGTACTGAATCTACTACTGTTGGTGGTCTTTAAGTACGCGAATTTTCTTGCCGAAAATTTCAATATTGTTGCTGCATCCACAGGTGTCCCGCTCATTCATGTTCCACCCATTCCGCTGGCGTTGGGGATATCGTTCTTTGTCTTCCAGGCCATTTCGTATCTGGTTGATATCTATCGCGGTGACGCCAGCCCGGCGCGCAATCTGGCCAGCGTGGCGCTGTATATCTCGATGTTTCCGCAGCTGGTTGCCGGGCCGATCGTGCGCTATGCGAGCATCGACCGGCATCTGCGCCATAGGTTGCAGTCGCCAGGGCGCCGCAGCTATGGCTGGAAGCTTTTTGTCATCGGCCTTGCGCAAAAAGTGCTGATCGCCGATCAGGTCGCGTCGATTGCCGATGCGGCTTGGTTACCCGCCACGCTTCATGCCCTGAACTTTGGCCAAGCCTGGCTCGGTCTGTCGGCCTACACCCTGCAAATCTATTTTGATTTTGCAGGCTATTCAAACATGGCCATTGGCATCGGCTTGATGCTGGGCTTCGGATTTCCGAGGAATTTCCGTTTTCCCTACATTGCTCGATCGGTCAGCGAGTTCTGGCGCCGCTGGCACATCAGCTTGTCGAGTTGGTTCCGCGATTATCTCTACATTCCGCTCGGCGGTAATCGTCACGGTGCGCTACACACCTACCGGAATCTACTGATTGTCTTTGTGCTCTGTGGTTTCTGGCACGGCGCTAGCTGGACGTTTCTTACTTGGGGCTTGCATCACGGATTGTTTCTGATCGCGGAACGCAGCGTGCTGAAACGCGCGCTCTTGGCAGCGCCGACCTGGTTGCGGCATGTCTATCTGTTGCTCGTGGTCATGACGGGCTGGGTATGGTTTCGTTCGGAAAGCCTGGATCAGGCAACTCGGATGTTTCAAGCGCTGCTGGGCGCCAATGTGTCATCTGCCAATGCTCTGTTGTTCAGCAACGCGTTGAATCCATTGACGCTCACGGCTTTGATTGCTGGCGTGTTTTTTGCGCTCGATTTGCCGAGCCGATCAATGGCCAGCCTTCGTCGGCATCTGTCGCTCAGCTCGTCCAATCCAGCTTTCCGCGTCGCGTCGGATTGCACGCTGATTTCGATATTTATCCTTGCGTTGAGTTTCGTCGCCAGCGGCGCGTACAGCCCTTTCCTCTATTTCCGGTTCTGACGCATGATTCATTCACGCCCAGACAACGTTATTCGCACATGGATCTTCATGTGCGTGTTGGTGATTCCCGCTGTCGTGATGGTGTTTTCGGCCAGCCAGGAGATTAGTCAACGCGAAGCGCGAGCACTTGCCAAGCGTCCGCTACTGATCGATTTGAGCGCGCGCCCGTTCCAGTATTCCTCGTTGTGGGATACCTACCTGCAGGATCATTTCGGTATGCGTGAAACACTGCTCGACATCAATGCCTGGATTCGTCGGACGCTGAAGTCGCCGGCATCGGGCAACGTGATTGTCGGCAAACAAGGCTGGTTGTTTTTTGGCGAAGGCTTGCTGCCGACGCTGGAAAGCACGCGCGACATCGAGCAAAAGGTCACGCGCCAAGTTGATCTGATCGACGCCATCTCGCGTCGTCTTGAAACACGCGGAATTCCTTTGCTCGTGGTTCCCACGCCTGACAAGCACACTCTCTATCCCGACTATCTGCCGCGTTGGTTTACTCGGCGACCCAAACGCACGGCAATGGATCAGCTGATCGCCGATAGCCGATTGAAAGGCGTCGAGGTGGTCGATGTCGCCAAGCTGCTAGACGCATCGAAGAGCCAGCTGCCTCTATTCTTTCTCACCGATACCCATTGGACACCGATCGGCGCGGCGCTGGCCTTCAATCAGATAGCCCAGGTCAGTCGAGGCGTGCTTAGTCCGGTCAAGGTTCCGAGCGACGCACAATTGACACCCGGCCAACCGCATGATCTGGCACGGATGGCGGGTTTCGATGGCGCGCCGCTGGATTGGGCTATCCCTGGATTCCAATCCAGTTATCCGCAGGCCGTGCGCGAAGATCTGAAGGTTGCCGATAGCAGCCTTCAACAACCGTTTGTGCTGCGTCGAAATGGCCCCGGCAGCAAAATCTTGATTGTCGGCGATTCGTTTTCTGCTCACTGGCCTGTTTTTGCGCTGGAAAGTGCCAACACGGTCTACTGGAGTCATCACAACCAGTGTCGGGCCGATTGGCCTTCATTGCTGGCGCTCGACGTCGATCTGGTCATCTATCAGATGCTTGAGAGAACCATCGGATGCCCGCCGCTCGGGCCCGAGGTGATGCAAGGGATTGAGTCGCCTTCACCCTGATTGGACACGACTCGCAGGCGATCAAATGCACGTGCTGAAAGCGCGGCGCGTTCCCTCGAACTTGGTCGATGCTGTGGGGCGCTGAGCGAACTAAGTGAGAAGCTGTTTTCGCGGCAGGAACCAGGCCAGCAACCCGATCGCAGGGAGCCAGGCACAAATCCGATAGACCGCCTCGATGCCGACATGATCGGCAAGTTGGCCGAGCACGGCAGCGCCAATGCCGCCCATGCCGAAAGCGAAGCCGAAGAACAACCCTGAGATCATTCCAGTGCGTCCGGGAACGAGCTCCTGGGCGAATACCAGGATGGCCGAAAATGCCGAAGCCAGCACCATGCCGATGATGATGGTCAGCACGGTTGTCCACAGCAGGTTGGCGTGCGGAAGCATCAGTGTGAATGGCAAGACGCCGAGGATCGAAGCCCAGATCACGTAGCGTCGTCCGATGCGGTCACCCACAGGGCCGCCGATTATCGTGCCTGCCGCAACAGCGGCCAGGAATATAAACAGATGGACTTGTGATGATTGAACGCTGATGCCGAATTTGTGAATCAGGTAGAACGTGTAATAGCTGGAAAGGCTGGCCAGATAAAAGTACTTGGAGAAAATCAGCAAGCCAAGCACGACTAGCGCGGTGATGACTTGGCGACGCGTGTAGGTGATTTCTCCGGCTGCGCGCGCAGTCGGACGGCGTAGATTCGGGATCTGCAAACGATACCAGCGGCCGATGCGGCCTAACAGGATGATCGCGAACATCGCGGCGAGCGCGAACCAGGCGATGCTGCTCTGGCCGCGCGGCATGATGATGAAAGCAGCAAGCAGCGGACCGGTTGCCGAACCGATATTGCCGCCGACCTGGAACAAGGATTGGGCGAGCCCGTGGCGCCCGCCAGAGGCAAGCCGCGCAATACGCGAGGATTCCGGATGAAACACCGCGGAGCCGATGCCGATCATTGCTGCCGCGACGAGCAGAATCGGAAAACTGGGTGCGCGTGACAGCAGTAGCAAACCGAGCAGGGTTGAGCCCATGCCGATCGCCAGCGAGTAAGGCTTCGGATGGCGATCGGTCAACCAGCCGATCATCGGCTGCAATAGCGAAGCGGTCACCTGAAAGGTCAGCGTGATCAGGCCGATTTGGCCGAAATCCAGCGAAAAGGAGGATTTGAGCAGCGGATAAATTGCAGGCAACAGCGATTGGATCATGTCGTTGAGCAAATGACAGAAGCTCAAGGTTGCGAGAATCGGAAAGGCGGTAGCGACAGCTTGATTGGGCGAGGCGCCGGCTGGTGAATCAACGAGGACTTCTGCGGGTGTCGACATGAAGGCGGATGGTCCTGGGCGGCTGAACGACGTAGCGCTCGTCGCGTCATGGCGAATAGCGCTAGCGGATAGGTGTGAATCCGTTGCGCATTATCAGCGATGAAGAGCTCAGCATCTACGGGCCATCCGGCACATCAGGCAGGCCTGATATGTCTTGGCTCGCATTGCCTTTCATCGAGCCAAGTTAACTGCTCTCGTTGCCTGGACTGCTACATTTTGCAACAAGAAGATGTTTTTGGAGCCCGCTCACGATGGCGTAAAAGTGACCTCAAACGTTGCGAGCTTTTTTACATGGGCTTGTCTCGAAGCCAAGCTTGGCGTGCGCAATCCAAACGATCGAAATCACGCACCCGGCTCCCAGCAATGGCCACAATAGAGCACATGCTCGATGACGAGCTGTTATTAATGCTCACTGGACAGTCTCGTGTCCGCCTTGGAATCAAACGGCCATGCTCCGGTTTTCCCCGATTCGAGCTGCTGATCTTCGCGCGTATACGCGTCTCGCCACCGACGCCACGCTCGCCGTCACTGATTTGCTCGAAAATATGCATCACAACATTTCGCGCCTGCCGGGAGTGTTTGGAGAGGCGACTGAGGAGCCGGCGCGCGGAATCACCGGTTTCGTCTATCGCAGCATCCGAGCCATTACCCGCACAGTTGGTCATGGGGTCGACAATATCCTTCGCGTTGTTGCGCCGGAAACCTTGCCGGACGATGTTTCACTTCAGCGTGAAATCCTGATTTCGGTTCTCAACGGCGTAGTCGGCGACTATCTGGTTTCGACCAATAATCCCTTGCAGATTTCGATGCGATTCCGCCGCGATGGAAGCGCGCTCGAGCTTGAGCGCGATGCCTTGGCGACTTCCATTTCAGAGGCAAGCGGCAAGATTCTCGTGCTTGCGCACGGCCTGTGCATGTCTGACCTGCAATGGCGTCGCCGCGGTCACGACCACGGCGAGCGGCTGGTCGATGATCTCGGCTATACCCCGGTCTATCTGCACTACAACAGCGGCCTGCATATTTCCACCAACGGGCATGAGTTTTCAGAAATGCTCGAAGCCTTGATCGCGGCTTGGCCGGTTGCGGTCGAGGATCTTGTGATCATCGGTTACAGCATGGGCGGATTGATCACCCGCAGCGCTTGCGAGGATGCGCGGCTCACCGGCAAGAACTGGATTCAATACTTGCGTGATCTCGTTTTCATCGGCACGCCGCATGATGGATCGCCGCTTGAAAGAACGGGCAATCGCCTGGATGCCTTGCTCGGATCAAGCCCTTACACGGTTGCCCTGTCGCGACTCGGCAAAGTGCGCAGCGCGGGTATTACCGATCTTCGGCATGCCAGCCTCGATGATGAAGAATGGCAGGATCAGGATCGTTTCGGTGACCACCGTCGACGCAATGAAGCCTTGCCACTGCCGCAAGGCGTGCGCTGCTATGCCGTCGCCGGATCACTCGGCAAAAAGCCCGGCGCATTCAGTGAGCGAATTGCCGGCGACGGACTGGTGCCGTTGTACAGCGCGCTCGGGCTTCACCGAAATCCGAAGCGCAACCTGAAGCTCCCCGAGTCACAGCGCTGGGTCGCCTACAAAACCAATCATCTGGATCTGCTTGGCAGCCAGGAAGTCTATGGACAGATCAGCAACTGGCTGTCTTCGGCGCAAGCTGCAGAGTCCGGTTCAACGCAGCGTTGAAACTTCGACCCAGCCATTGACTGGCGTTTACCGATAGGCTTCCGAAAAACGTGCTCAAAGCAGCGTGGTACCGGTCGACTTGGGTTTCTGGAAGCCGCTGACCCTGCTCTTGGCGCTGACTCGCGTCAGCAGCTTGCCACTGGATCATTTCACTAGTGGGCCTCAATGAGACTCGCGCATCGAGCAGTATCGAATCGATGTGCATGCCGCCACGCTCGCCTGACAGTAAAGCCGTCCAATGTCTTTGCGGTCGACTCGAGCACATGCTCGATGATTCTAGCCTGAGCGCGATGCGATCAAGCCAGCTGCCGCTGGCGGAAGTTCTCGCTCCGTTGCGAGCACAGCAAGGAACAAATATAAGATGTTAGCCGATTGAATCGGTTTGAAATGGCGATCTATCAAGCCTCGCGACCTTAGCGTCGAGGTTTGCGCGGTCCGGGCGCAGATTGTTTGCCTTGGTGCGCATCGATCCCATCGATCCAACCGGCCCGGGATTCTGCAAACGCGTCGGCGTAGGGAACGTAGGGTTTGATATCAAGGATCGGTGTGCCGTCGAGCAGGTCGATGCCGCTGACCCGCAACTCACGCTCCGCCACGCTGAGCAAGGTGACTGCCGATAGCCCGATCGCATTCGGACGATGCGGCGATCGGGTCGCCAGCACGCTGCGTTTGCCGCCACCCCGTGGTGGGCGGACTTCGGCTTTCCATCCCTCGCTGCGATCAAAGCAAAAGATCAGCCAGATGCGTTCGAAACCTTCGAGATCGCGAAAGGCTTCCGATGGAATACTTGCCGCGAACTCGATTCGCGCCTCGGCTACTGCGCCGGTTTCTGTGCCTTCGGTGACAGTTGGTTGATGCGGGGCGTCCATGCGTTTGGTGTACGGTGAGCGGACAAACGCAATTGCGTGTAGCGCGGGAAGGGCCGGGTCGGTCATATGGTGCTCGGGTTTTCACCAGTGAGGTGGCGAATTGAGAGCGAATCCTACTTTGGAGTCGGTCGAACTTTACTCGGTCGGACTGCGAATCCATCTGTGCAGTTCATATTTCCCCCGCTTTTTGACCCATAGAACCACTATGAGCCTGCAAATCGACGAAAATCTGCCCTCACAGAGCTGAAATCTCGCCTCAGCCGGCAAAGACCGACGCGCTCCGGGTTCGCATTCCCGCCAATCCGTCCTACCATTCCCGTTTGCCTTCCAAGGATTCCACTGACATGAGCCAGATTGCTGTCCCTGTTTCCTATGGCGAGCTGATCGACAAGATCACGATTCTTGAAATCAAGTCCGAGCGTATCGGCGACCGCGCAAAACTCGTCAACGTGCGTACCGAGTTGGAACTGTTGAACGCGACGTGGGCGGCCGATCCTTTGGCCACGAAGGACATCAGTGCCGAGCGCACGAATTTAAGATCGGTCAACGAAGCGCTCTGGGATATCGAGGATCACATCCGGGTCAAGGAAAAGGCCAAGGAGTTTGATTCGGAGTTTGTCGCGTTGGCGCGATCCGTGTATTTCCGTAATGACGATCGCGCCACCTACAAACGTGAGATCAATGAAAAGCTCGGCTCGACCTTGATTGAAGAAAAGTCCTACGAAAGCTATCGCTGAAATGACCAGATGGCGGACCTCGGGCTTGATCCTTGTTGGAGCGGCCATCGTTCTGGCTATCTCAATGCCACCACTGTGGGCGACGATGGGCAAGTCGCTGAAGGAGCGGGTCATGCCGGATCACATTGACCGCGCGCAAGCCGCCGAAACGCGTACCAAGCCCGCGCTGGAGCGTGATCTGCGCGAACTCGGATTGCGTTTTGGCGCACCGGTTTTCATGCGGATCTTCAAGCGAGAGAAGCAGCTGGAGCTGTGGATTGAAGGAGATGGACATCGCTTCGTGCTGTTCCGTCGCTATCCCATCTGCACCTACTCGGGCGATCTTGGCCCGAAGCAGCGCGAGGGCGACAATCAGTCGCCTGAAGGGTTCTATCGTGTCAGCGCCGGGCAGCTCAATGCGCAAAGCGCGTATCACCTGTCATTCAATCTTGGCTATCCGAACGCTTATGATCGGGCGCATTCTCGTACCGGGAGTTTTCTCATGGTGCACGGCTCATGTGTGTCGATCGGTTGCTATGCAATGGGTGATGAGAACATTGAGGAGATCTATACGCTCGCCGCTGCGTCGCTCGGCAATGGTCAGCCAGCGTTCGATGTTCACGCGTTTCCCTTTCGCCTCGGACAGACCGATCTCGACCGAGAGAGGGATTCCCCCTGGCATGGATTCTGGCGTGAATTGAAACCTGCGTATGATGAATTCGAGCGCACCCGTCGACCCCCTCGGATCGACGTGCGCGATGGGCGTTATTCGATCACGGAGGCATGATGACCGAAGTAATGGGAATGCGTGTCGAACTGCTGGATGAGCTCTGTCAAAACTGGCCAGGCGCGACGCGTGCGATGAAGTGGGATGTGGATCTTGTCTGGAGCGTTTCTGGAAAGATGTTCGTGGTCATGTGCGCGCTGGGGCCGGATCGAGGTCGCTTGAGTTTCAAGGTCGGCTCCGATCGATTTCTGGAAATGACTGACCGGCCGGGTATTACCACCGCCCCCTACATGGCTCGCGCGTATTGGGTCAGCATCAACGAAACCGGTGATTTCAGTGAGGCTGAATTGGCCAATCACGTGCGCCAATCCTACGAGTTGGTGCGCGCGGGGTTGCCAAAAAAGATCCAGCGTCAGCTCGGCGTGACCCTCGTCTGATTTTAGCGATGGGCTGATTCTGCATCGCTACGGTGATTGCTAGACTGCGCGCCCAAACCAACAACAAACGGGTGTAGCCATGGCGGGACAGGGCAATTCGATTCGCGCGATCTTCTTCGCCTTGGGCGCGAATTTCGCGATCTTCGTCGCCAAGCTGGTCGCCGCCGTGATGACGGGCTCGGGAGCGATGATGGCCGAGGCGGTGCATTCGCTGGCCGACTGCGGCAATCAGGTACTGTTGCTTTTCGGCATCCGACAAGCAAAAAAGCCGCCATCAGCCGACTATCCGCTCGGTTATGGCAAGGCCGTGTACTTCTGGTCGTTTCTCGTCGCGCTAATGTTGTTCAGCGTCGGCGGCATGTTTTCGTTGTACGAAGGCTGGCACAAATTGTCCTCCGAGGAACCGCTGACCTCGCCATGGATTGCCATCGGCGTGCTGATTTTCAGCATCATCGTGGAAGGTATTTCAATGCGTGCTTGCCTGGTCGAGGTCAACAAGGCACGTGGCGAGAAGAATCTCTGGCAATGGTTCCGACAATCGCGGCAAGTCGAACTGGTCGTGATCTTCGGCGAGGATCTCGCGGCGCTGATGGGTCTTGTCTTGGCCCTGATTGCTGTCGTACTGACCATGCTCACCGGCAATCCGATATGGGATGCGCTCGGAACGTTGGCCATCGGCGGCTTGCTGATCGTCGTCGCAATCCTCATTTCGGTCGAGGTCAAGGCGATGTTGATCGGTCAAAGTGTCGAGCCGCAAACTCGTGTGCGCTTGCAGACTTTCCTTGAGCAGCGACCGGAAATTGACAAGCTTTATAATCTGTTGACCTTGCAACTTGGCAGCGACGTCATGGTTTCGATCAAGGCGAAAATGCGTGGCGAGGATTCCGCCGTCGGCATGATCAGGCAGATCAACACGATCGAGCGTGAGCTCAAGCGCTGTTTTCCCGAGGTGCGTTTCAGCTTCTTCGAGCCAGATATCGATGATGACGATGAAAAGGATCGCCGCGCTCAGTGAATGCGTACGCCGACGCCGATATGCACGCGTGGCTTCTTGTCGAACATGAATCCCCAAGGCCACACGGTGACCTCCTGAGCTTGAAGCAGAGGAAAGAGATAATCGTGCTTGTCGACTTCACCGAGACGCGTTCCTGAAACCACGCCGCGCACGCTGAGATGGCGACCGACCGGATAGTCCAGCGGTTCGACAAATCCGGGCAGAATCAGAATGAACCGACCAACCGTTGGCGCTTCGGGTAACGGTTGCTGGTTGCGATCAAGTGGATAACCGATCACCTCGACTTCGGTGTTCCGCTCCCGATTTTCGACGCCAAGGATGCGCCCGCCCCAGATGACTTCAGAGGTCGCGAATCGATCGGGTGATTGCTGTACATCGCTCGGCGCGACTGCAACGATATTGCCAAGATCCTTGAAAACAGGAGTCGCGCAGGCGCCCAAGGTAAGGCATGCAAGCACGAGAATGAGAGCGCGGCGAAACGAGCGATTCTTCATCATGGTGAGTTTTGTCCGAGAGCATTGCATGGTAATTGCCGCGTACTGAATCAATCGCCGGCCAACCATTCAACACGGTGTTGACCGAAGCGTCCCTGCGAAAGCAAGCCCTGCAGGGCAGGTAACAACTCTTCCAATTGGCGCTCGAATTTCCACGGAGGGTTGATGATGGCCATGCCGCATCCATTCAGCCGCAACGCGGAATTGTCAGGGTGCAGCAGCAGCTCGGCGATCAGCACCTTGCCGAAACCTCCGCTGCTCAGCTTGCGGTGGAATGGCTGCACCTGCTGACGCAACTTGATCGGATACCATATGGCGTACATGCCGCTGGCCCAACGCCGGGTCGCGTCAGCCAGTGCGTTTTCGATGATTCGAAATTCGTCTTCCTGTGCTTCAAACGGAGGATCGATCAACACCAGGCCCCGCCGTAGTTTCGGCGGTAACAGCGCGTTCATGGCGGTGTAACCGTCACGCTCATGGATCGCGAAACGGGCATCGTCACGCATGCGTGCCTTGAGCGCCGCGCATTCCTGGGGCTGGAGTTCGCAGAGAATGCCGCGATCGTCCTCGCGCAGCAGCAGGCTTGCGATCAACGGCGAGCCCGGATATTCGATGAGCTCATCGCGTCCGGCGTTGAGAGAGCGTACGAGATTGACGTAAACGTGGACGAGCGCCGGCAGGCGCGGTGAGACCAGCAGGCGCTGGATTCCATCAGCGGCCTCGGCGGTGCGCAGTGCCTCGTTGCCGTCGAGCAGATAGTGGCCGCGACCCGCATGGGTATCCATGTAGGTGAAAGGCTTCTGTTTGGATTTGAGCGCCTCAATCAAGCCGATCAGGATGCTGTGCTTGAACACATCGGCAAAATTGCCGGCATGGAATGCATGGCGGTAGTTCATGGCTTTCCTTCGCGCATCGCTGTTGCTGTGGCTCTTGCCCAGCCGCCAACATAGCGTTCGCGGCGTTGCTCGGCAAGGAGGCAAGCACTTGCTCAGGATTCGCCGAATGGCAACGCTTTGCAAACGGATTCGTGACCAATGGCCATGCCGCGTTGTGCTCTTTTGGTGATAGCTTATTCGGCTGAATGTCTTGGGGATTCGAGCATGAAAACGTTGCTGAAATGGGTGTTGCGTCTGATCTTGATGGTCGTTGTACTGGCGGGCGTCGCGTTCGTGCATGTCTGGTATTTCAAACCCTACAAGATCGACTGGTTTTACGGTCGGACCTTCATGCAGTTCGCGCTGCAAAGCCCCCAGATGCTCAGCAGTATGCGCATTCTGCCGCCTTGGGCGGATTTCTACAGCGACAAACTTGACGATGCGTCTCCGGCGCGTGCCAATGAAATGGCGGCGATAGTGAAAGACGATCTGGATGTGCTGCATCGTTACGATCGCGATGGACTCGACGAGGAGGGAAAGCTGTCCTATGACGCGCTTGAATTTTTCCTCAAGGATCAGGTCGAGGGAGATCGTTTTCGCTACAACAGCTTCCCGGTCAATCAGATGTTCGGTGTGCAATCGAGCTTGCCGAATTTCATGGCGCAAACTCATCAGGTAAACAACAAGGAAGATGCGGAAAACTATATCAAGCGCCTTGATCAGTTCCCGCTGCAGTTCACTGATGTGATCAAGGATTTGAAGCTTCGTGAAGGCAAGGGCGCGATTCCACCGAAGTTCACGGTCGACAAGGTGCTTGATCAGATGAACGGCTTCATTGCCATGCCGGCGTCGGAAAACATGCTCTACACAAGCCTGCAGGAGAAGCTGGCCAAGCTGGGAACGGACAAGCTGGATCAGGCGGCGCAAAACGAGCTGCTCAAGAAGGCGCAGGCATCGATTGACGGCAAGGTTTATCCCGCCTATCGCGATCTGATCGCTTACTTCACGACACTGCAGCCAAAGGCGACGGAAAACCGGGGAGCCTGGAGCTTGCCGGATGGTGATGCCTACTACGCATGGTGCGTTCGCAGTCACACGACGACCGACATGACTCCGGCTGAAATCCACGCACTCGGTTTGTCCGAAGTTGCGCGTATCAGCGGCGAGATGGATGCAATTCTGCGCGATCAGGGATTGTCAGAGGGCAGCATCGGAACACGCGTCCAGCAGTTGGCTCGCCAACCCGAGCAGACGTATCCGAATACGCCAGAAGGCAAGAAGGAAATGATTGCCCGTTATCAGGCGATTCTTGATGACGTCAACGCGAATCTCGGCGATGCCTTCAATCGTCGACCCAAGCTCGGTGTCGAGGTAAAGGCCGTTCCGTCATTCTCGGAAAAAACCGCACCCGGAGCTTATTACGAAGGGGGTGCGTTCGATGGTTCCCGACCGGGTGTTTTCTACGCGAACATGCGTGATCCGGGCGAAACGCCGAAGTTCGCCATGCGCACGCTGGCCTACCACGAGGGAATTCCGGGCCATCACTTCCAGATCACGATTGCGCAAGAATTGCAGGGTCTCCCGTTTTTCCGCCGAGTGCTGCCATTCACCGCGTACTCGGAAGGTTGGGCCTTGTATGCCGAGCGTCTTGCCTGGGAGCTTGGCTTCGAGAAGGATCCGCTCGACAACCTGGGCCGACTGCGCGACGAGATGATGCGTGCGGTGCGACTGGTCGTCGACAGTGGCATTCACTACAAGCATTGGACGCGCGAACAGGCGATCACTTACATGCTCGAAAACACCGGCATGGGCGAGGGCGATGTAACTGCGGAAATTGAGCGCTATTTCGTCGCGCCCGGTCAGGCGCTCGCGTACAAGGCTGGAATGCTGAAGATTCTTGCCCTTCGGGAGAAGGCCAAGCAAGCGCTTGGTGATCAATTCAAACTAAGCGAATTTCACGATCAGGTGCTGACCCACGGTGCCTTGCCGTTGTCGTTGCTGGAGCGAGTAATTGATGACTGGATCGAGCGGAAGAAAACCACATGACCAAAGCTCGATGCTGGAGCTGAAGGGTTTGCCTGGATAGTAGATGCATCGCGATGCGTCTCGGCGTATCGCGAAAAAATCTGGCGGATTTGATCCGTTCAGACCGTGCAGCCTATCGGCATACTGTCGATGATCTGCCACGCTTCGTTGCCGTGTTGCTCAATGGCGTTGACTTGGTTGAACGCAATCGATAGCCCGCCAGGCAGTTGTCGGGCCCTAGCGAGACAGTTGCCACGCGCTTTTGGATTTCGAGGATGGGCGAGGGTGATGTGAGGGGGAGGCTGGCTGATTCCGAAGCTGCCCAACAGACACTCTCGCAAAACCGCGAACTGCTCAGCGCCGGTTTCGCAGGGAAGCAGAATCCCATGGCTGGAGAAGGCTTGTGGGCGCCCGAAGCCGAGCACCAAGGTCGACATTGGCGCAGCGCGAAGACGCATCTTCAAATCATCGAGTGAAATCGATGCCATCTCGTCTTCTCGACAAAGCGTGACGTGAGCCGGAATCAATCCGCTCTGAACGGGGTCCAGCCGTTCGCGCAGCTTGTTGATCGTGGCCGCCTGAGGCTCAGCGACATACAGGCTCAACTGGATGCGTCGGCTGCTCACGATTCCCCATCTGAATCCGTCCACGGCCGAGTCTTAAAGACATGGAGATCGCTCAGGCCGCTTGTTCGTCTGTGTTCAAAGGTACGCGACCGCGCAAGGAATTGGCCATGACTTCGGTAATCAGGACATCAACAAACTGGCCAGCCATGCGCGAATGCCCGGCGAAGTTGACCTTGCGCATGTTTTCCGTGCGCCCGGTCATTTCGTCAGGATCGCGACGACTTGGGCCTTCGACGAGTATTCGCTGGGTCGAGCCCAGCATGCTCTCGTTGATTTTTCGCGCGTTTTCGTTGAGAACGGCCTGCAAACGTTTGAGGCGCTCCTGCTTGACCTCGATCGGCGTTTCGTCGGCCAGGCTGGCCGCCGGTGTGCCGGGACGCGAGGAAAAGATGAAACTGAAACTCTGGTCGAAGCCGACGTCGTCAATGAGCTTCATGGTCTTTTCGAAATCGGCATCGGTTTCACCAGGGAAGCCGATGATGAAATCCGAAGACACGCAAATATCCGGACGTACCGCGCGCAGTTTTCGGATGCGCTGTTTGTATTCGAGCGCCGTGTAGCCGCGCTTCATCGCCGAGAGAATGCGATCCGAGCCGGACTGTACGGGCAGGTGCAGATAATTGGCCAACTGTGGAACATGGGCGTAGGCATCAATCAGCGAGTCACTGAATTCCATCGGGTGCGAGGTGGTGAAGCGAATGCGCTCGATACCGTCGATCTCCGCAACCGCGTGGATCAGCAGGCCGAGATCGGCGATGCCGCCTTCGTGCATCGGGCCGCGATAGGCGTTGACGTTCTGGCCGAGCAGGTTGACCTCGCGCACCCCTTGGTCGGCGAGTTGCGCGACCTCGGTAAGGACATCATCGAACGGTCGACTGATTTCTTCGCCGCGTGTGTAGGGCACGACACAAAAGCTGCAGTATTTCGAACACCCTTCCATGATCGAGACAAACGCACTGGAACCTTCTGCACGAGGCTCGGGCAAGCGATCAAATTTCTCGATTTCGGGAAAGCTGATGTCTACCTGCGACTTGCCGGTGCTGCGTCGGGCATCGATCATCTCTGGCAGGCGATGCAAGGTCTGTGGGCCAAACACCAGATCGACATAGGGCGCGCGCTTGATGATCGCTTCGCCTTCCTGGCTGGCAACACAGCCACCGACGCCAATGACCACGGATTCCTTGTGAAGCTTGAGTTCTTTCCAGCGGCCAAGCTGACTGAATACTTTGTCCTGCGCCTTCTCGCGGATCGAACAGGTATTGATCAAGATGACATCGGCTTCGCTTTCATCCTCGGTCAGTTCGAGCCCATGCGCTGCGCCGAGCACGTCGGCCATCTTGGCCGAGTCGTACTCGTTCATCTGGCAACCGTGAGTCTTGATGTAGAGCTTTCCGGACATGGTCTGTAGAGAATTGTCAGCAAACCCAGTAGTTTACGCATTGGACCTGAGGGTCGCCAGCAGATTCCGGCGAGTGTGTTGAGGTAATCGTTGAATCGATTGGCAATTCCACGTCTTCGGTAGTACCGTGTTCTGAAGAAAGCTATGCGACAAATATCGAAAAATCAGCTGCTTGGCGCAATATTCTCGATTGGGTTATTGGTCGTGACGGGCGCGAATGCCGACACCTTGTACAAGTGCGAGGGTCCAGGTGGCAGCATTGCCTATACCAACAAGCAAACGAATTTCACCGCCTGCAAGGCAATCGGTCGCTATTCGGTCAAGCCGCCGGCTGAGAAAAGCGTGCAAGCGCAACGCAAGGTTGATTATCAAGAGGCTCCAGATGTTCTGGCCGCGAGCGCCGGTGTGACCTCGACCGCAACCATGCTTTCCGGATCAGCAAAGCCCGTTCCTGCGCCAACGATCGCGACGGCATCCCCGGCGCGCGTGATGACCAGCGCAAACACCTCGAAACCGGTAGCAAAGATCTTGCGTGGTGCGGTTTATCGGATTGAGCGCAACAACGGGATCACCGAGTACACCAACGTGCGTCCGCGCGACGGTCGTTTCGCGTTGCTGTTTACCTACATTTCCACCTGCGTCGCCTGCGACTTGCATTCGACCATCAATTTCTCAAGAACTGCGCTCAACAGGGATGCGTTCAAGGGTGAGGTTGATCTTGCCGCCGCAGAGTTTGGTGTCGACGCAGCGTTGCTGCGAGCGATCATTCATGCCGAATCGGCGTTCAATCCGCTGGCGATTTCGAGCAAGGGCGCGCAGGGCTTGATGCAATTGATGCCGGGGACGGCGAGTGATCTCGGCGTCACCAATGCATTCGATGTCAGTCAGAATATTCGGGGTGGCGCGAAATATCTCGCCGAAATGCTCAGGGATTTCAACGGTGATGAGGGCCTTGCCGCTGCCGCCTACAATGCCGGGCCGGGTGCGGTCAAAAAATATGCGGCAGTGCCTCCGTACGCCGAAACACAGGTCTATGTCGAGCGTGTGAAGACCTTGTACGAGCGCTATCAGAAGGCGCTCTGAAGCCAAGGCGGATCAGGTGCCGGTCACGCCATTTTGAGGGCGCTGCATCAAGGTCAGCTCAACAGACAGCGGGACACCATTGCGCAAACCCTCCAGTTTGGCCGTCTTTCCGGGTGCCAATGCGGCCTCATGACT
>JBBSVJ010000010.1:0-31690 GCA_038233665.1 Lysobacterales bacterium | reverse complement strand
GTTCGATTATTTTGCAAGTACAGTACTAGCGGATCAAAACGAATTCTGATCGACGGCGAGTTTGCCGTTGATTCGCCGCATGGCCCCGGGAATCTGGGCGGCAGAAGCTTTGGATAGCGAGGTTGGGCTCTCGCCATAGCGCGCGCCTATCGGAGGTCGCGCTGAGTGGGACCATGCCAGCCCGACGATCGGCGTTGCCCAAGGATGATTGCGCGATCGCAGCCTGAAGATTTCTGCCGCCCAGACTGCTCGCACGGACTATCCGTAAACCCGATAAGCGTCGAAAATCAGTCGAGGCTGGCCTTTTCCCGCCGGGAGAAGGTAGCGTGCAGTGCCGGTTGACGACTGCATGGATGTAGCCGATAGAATCGCGTCGGCTGCAGCGATCGAGGGTACCGCTCTTGCGTGAAGCATCAGTCTTGCACGCCTCCACATCACGCTCTGCCCGAACCCTAGACAGTCGTTCCTGACACTGTTCCACCTCCTGCATCCCTGCAGTCGTCACCCCGGACGGGAGAGGGGCTTCTGGAGACTGAGGTTCGACGCGAGTCAGGTCCGTGAATACGCGTGATGATCGCGCAGGTCAATGCTTGCACACGGCGGCTCGCGATTGAGGCGATAGCGCGCGTTGTTACCGGATAAACAGAAGGTCGTGTGGATTCAAAGATCCAGCGAGGGCGCGTGTATTTCAAGATGGATCGAGCTGGGTCTAGAGTCGCTCGTTCGGTGACCGCTGCCTGGTCCTCTCCAGCGAATCGCTCCAACTTCTTCTTCAATGAAGAGGCGCACTGGCCAAAGTCCTCACTGCAAACGCGTCTAAAAAAAGCGGCAGCCGGATTGCTCCGACTGCCGCTTCAACGCCATTGCTGGCGATGTTGCCAAGTTACTTCTATTGGATATCAGTGCTCAAGCTGACGCCCGAGAACGCCGAGTAGGCGCGTATGCGGATGTAGTACTTGCCTGCAGCCGGTGACGAGATGGAGCACGTTTCACTATTGCCATTCTTGTAGGGACGGCAGGTATAGCTGGTTGTCGTGGGTGCGGAGCCGAGGCGGACATACAGATCCGCGTCACCCGAACCGCCCGACATCGCAACCGTCAGATTGCTGGCACCGGCTGGCACATCGATCGTGTAGGTCGAAGTCCAGTTGCTTGTGCTAGCCGACAGACCCGACACGGTGGAACCATCGCAAAGCACCGTTCCACTCGCTGTGCATCCACCACCGCCACCGCCAGCGCTGTAGCTGCCGGTCAGGCTCATGCCACTGAAGGCCGCATAGGCATTCACCATGACGTAGTAGGTACCGGCCTGCGCGCTGCTGATGTTGCAGGTTTCCGAATTGCCTGTAGCCCACGAACGGCAATCGTAGCTCGACGTCGTCGGTGCGGAGCCGAACTTGACATAGAGGTCACCATCGCCCGAGCCGCCTGAGGTGACAAACTTGAGGCCAGTCGCACCCGACGGAACGACCATCGTGTAGACTAACTGGTTGCCCGTGCCGGCGGCCAGACCGGTGACTGCCACGCCGTTCTGCAGAACATTGCCGCCACCGCCGCCACCGCCGCTGACCGAGACCGACTTGGTCGTCGCGTCCGTTGCGCCGTCGTTGTCAGTCACCGTCAAAGTGACGTTGTAGCTTCCGGCTGCCGCGTAGGTGTGGCTCGGATTGGTCGACGAGGAAGAACCACCATCACCAAAATTCCATGAACGCGATGCAATCGTGCCATCGCTGTCGCTGGAGCTGTCGGAGAAGCTGGCTGCCAAGGCATTGGTCGTAAAGCTGAAGTTCGCCGTCGGTGCCGAGTTGCTCGCAGGGGCCGTGAAGCTGCCGGTCAACGAGACGCCCGCGAAGGTCGAGTAAGCCTTCAGTCGCACGTAGTAGGTACCTGCCTGCGCGCTTGCAATCGGGCAGGACTCATTGTTGCCAGCAACGTAGGGTCGGCAGTCGTAGCTCGAATCCGTTGGCGCGCTACCAAACTTCACGTACAGATCGGCATCACCGCTACCGCCGGCCATTGCAAAGTTGAGGTTGGTTGCACCGGCAGGCACGGCGAGCGTGTAGTTGACGGTGGCACCGGTTGAGGCCTGGATGCCACTCACGGTAACCCCATTACTGAGCGGACCGCCCGTGGTGTTCGTACCACCACCGCCACCCGAGCAACTCACGCCAACTGAGCTGAATGCCGCCGTCACTGCGGCTGAACTCAAGCCGAGATCAGTTGCCGCGGTTTCGACACCGCAGGCACCACTGTTGAAGGTACTGCTTGGAGTCCAGTACACGGCGTTGGCTCGTGCAAATGCCTTGAACGCATTCGGCGTGTTCCAGCCGGATGTGGTTGCCAGCTTGTAAAACGCCTTGTTGTACACGCCGGAGGAATAATGCACATCCAATGAACTGGTGTAGTTGGCTGCATTGTCGATCGATCCGCCATCTTGCGGCGGGTTGTTCATGTAGCGCAGTGCACCCGAGCCCTTGAAGATTTCTGGCCCGACGAGGAAGTCATTGCTGCCCTTCCAGTAGTACTCGGTGGCCTCACCGCCCATGTCCGAGTACGCCTCGTTCATGCCGCCTGATTGACCTGAGTAGGTGAGGTTGGAATGCTGCTCAGTAAAACCATGCGAGACCTCGTGTCCGGCCACGTCGACACTGGTCAGCGGATAGAAGGTCGACGCACCATCGCCAAAGCTCATGTTGGTGCCGTTCCAGAACGCGTTCTCGTAGTTTGAACCGTAGTGCACGCGCATGATCAGCTGGAAGGACAATGCCTTGCTGCCCGTATACGCGGCATACATGTTCTGAATCACACCGCCAAAGTAGTGCGCGTCATTGATCGGCGAATAGCCGCCATTGATGGTCTTGTAGGTATTGTTCGGACAGGTGTAGCTGAAAGCGGTCGTGCTGCCACCGGTGCTGCCGTTGAGGTTGACCGACTTCACGTCGGTGTTGTTCATCGTGCATGTCGAGCCGCTCTGGGAAACATCGAGATAACCGTACTTGCCACCGGATCCCCATGTGTACTGACCAGTCTTCTGATTGCCGCCTGGGCCCGTTCCAATGTTCGAAGTCGTAAGGCCTTCCCAATGCTTGAGCACTACACCGGTTTGTGCGTCGGTGATGACGAATGGCCGGGTCGGCTGGCTTGGTTGGCTTGGCAATTTTCGGCTGTTGGAAAGCACACCGCCGGCGGTGACTAGAGCCTTGTCTGCGAAGAACGAGGTGACATAGACCAGGTGAGCGACATCATTGTCGTCAACATAGATCATCTTTTGATTCGAAAGATTCTCAATCGCAATCGAGGCATGGCGACTGCCTAGCGAAAGACTCTTGGCGACTTCAAGCGCGCGATTGGCGCTGATTGCGGGGTTCACCGTGGAAAGGTCACTGGCCAAGTTTCCCACCGCGCGCCCAAACAGGCTGCGCAAGCTGCCGCTTTTGCTTTCCGCGACGACAACATGCTCTCCCCAGACGGGGACCCCTCGAAAGGTTTGCTGATATCGATAATGCGTGGTGCCATCGGCATCTCTGGTTTCTGCGAGCGTTTTCAGCGAAGAATCGGCATCCAGCGCGAGCAACTCGGCATGCCGCTGATTGCTCACGCTTGGCGCGCCAATATTGGCTGTTGCCGCCGCGTAGCGTGAACTCAGACGCTCAACACTCTGCTCATGAAGGTCAACGCGCGTTGCTGCATGCGCAGACCCCGCCAGAACCCCCAAAGCGAGGGGAAATAACGCGATATTTATAGCGATACGTAGATAGGATTTGGTCACGGATAGATTCCCAAGATTAGTAATCGTTCGCCGCCTGAGCGGCCGTGAATGCCACACCTGATCCGAGTGGACGGCCCAAACCATCCTGTGCAGGCGTAAAACCGCCTCCAGCTGAGTGCATACCATTGCGATAAGCCACGGATTGCACTACCTCTCCCCACCTCAGTGGCAGTGCAGCCACGGAAACTAGCAAGTTATGTGCGAAATGTAATGACGCGGTGCAAAAACAATTCTTGGTTTGCAGAGCTTGCGTTCCAATCACGGCGCAGCCTTCGGCAGGCCGCTGCATCGATATGGCCTGTAGCGAACAGCTTTCTACGCTAGACTTTTTATGTATTAGGAACAAGCAACGAAGAGACAATAGGTTTGATTCTATTGTCGCCCGAAGGTCTGAGCTGCCTACCTGACCATGTTCATCAACTTCGCCAACGCACTACGCGGACTTGCCGCTGCGCCTCGCGCACAGTTCAGCGAGATCCTGATAAACCTAGGGTGCGTGATCGACTGAGCAGCCAGGACAGGCTGGATCGCGAGACAGTTGCAACTCGCGAAACGAAGCCTCCAGCGCGTCGAAACAGAGCAGTCTGCCAACCAGTGGTCTGCCCTTTCCCAAAATCAACTTGATCGCCTCGTTGGCCTGCAGCATTCCCATGATTCCAGGAAGCACTCCAAGCACGCCAGCCTCACTGCAATTGGGTGCTTCTGACGCGTTGGGTGGCTCGGCAAATAGACATCGGTAGCAGGGCGAATCCGAGCGGCGCGAATCGAATACGCTGACCTGTCCAGTGAAGCGATGGACGGCGGCATAAACCAGCGGAATATGCAGTTGCCGACACGCTGCGTCAAGCAGATAGCGGGTCGGAAAATTGTCGGCGCCATCGAGGACCACATCGTGATCTCGCAAGAGTGACTCGACGTTGTCGGCAACAACACGACATTCTCTTGTCTCGATGACAATGGTCGGATTCAGGGCTAGTAGCGATACTCGTGCGGACTCGGTTTTGGCCATGCCAATGCGAGCGTCCGTGTGTACAACCTGACGTTGCAGATTGGATCGCTCCACTTTGTCATCATCGATCAGGGTCAGTTTACCAACGCCGGCCGCAGCCAGATAGAGCGCTGCCGGCGAGCCCAGACCGCCTGCGCCGATCAGCGCAATGCAAGATTCTGCGAGTTGGCGCTGCCCACTCAGACCGACCTCAGGGAGCAAAAGATGCCGCGAATAACGTTCTGCAAAATCCGCATTCACCGCGCTTTCGGCGAGCGGCAAACATTCTTCGCGCCAGCGATTGAAACCACCGCGAACCGAGTGGACGCAGGTGTAACCCAAAGACACCAGTTGATCGCGCGCAAGCAGGGAACGCTGGCCGCCAGCACAGATAACCATCAGCTCAACCGAACGATCCAGAGCGAGGCTTTCGATGTATTCAATCAAGGCTGCGCGCGGCATTCCGGTGGCGCCTCGCGGCATGCCGATTGCACGCTCATCATCCTCGCGGACGTCCACCAGCAACGCGCCGTTGCGCATGCGAATCAGAGCATCTGCCGGATCGATTTCACTCATGGAAAGTCCGTTCCTCGAAGGTGGATGGATGGCAAATGCGGATCAGCGGAACTCCAGCAAGGATAAAGTTTGCACAATATCGGCAACAGCGAGGTCGGTGGTTTGTTCCGGAACCATGATCAAAGCGTTGGCCTCAACCAATCCCCGAAGCATTGCCGAGCCTTGTTGCGCCACCGGTGTCACCCACAACGACGCATCATTGCGAACTTCGCAAACCGCTCGCAGAAATTCTGTCCGATCATGACGCTTGGAAATAGGCTGGGTGAGACGTGCTGGCAGAAGCTGCGGGGTGGCATCGCCTCGACCTTGCAGGATCGAAAGTGCCGGGCGAACCAGGCACAGGAACGTCGCAATCGTCGACACCGGATTTCCAGGCAGACAAAAAATGAGTGAGCGACCGATCTCGCCGAAAAGAAACGGCATGCCAGGTCGCATTCTAACTTTCCAGAAATGAATTGTACCGAGATCCGCTACCAACCCGGGCAGGTAGTCGGCCTCTCCTGCAGACACGCCGCCCGAGGTGATGATCACATCGGCACTTCGCGCAGCCTCGACCAAGGCCGCACGAATGGACTCTGGGTCGTCACGCAAATGGATGAAATCGGAATCCTGCCTTGCGCCGTGCGCTTGATCAGGATCAATGTGCTCTTTGCGCAGCATCGCTGCGAGCGCGTAGCCATTGCTGTTGTAGATTTGCGCCGTACCGCATGCTGATCCGGGCATGACCAGTTCGTCGCCCGTGGTCATGATGCGAACCTTGGGCCGACTCGCCACATTGACCCGATCGAATCCGGCCGCCGCCAAGGCCGCGACATGGGCAGCACCGATACGTTGTCCCGCTCGGATCAATGCGTCACCGGCGGAATAGTCCTCGCCAGCCGGGCGCACGTGCGAACCGGGAGATTCACCGCAAGCTATATGCACGGTCGAACCTTCAACCAGCGCATGCTCTTTTATGACGACCGTGTCTGCGCTCAATGGCAGCGCGGCGCCCGTGGTGATGCGCACGCATTCGCCCTGCCCGAGTACGATCTGCGTCTGATCGCCCGCAAGCCGGGTACCGATCAAACGAAAGTCGCGCGATCCGGATTGCGGCAAATCCTCGCCACGCAGGGCAAATCCATCCATCGCCGAATTCGTGAAAAATGGTTGATCGCGGCTGGCACAAACATCAACCGCCAAGGTACGCCCCAGCGCACGCGACAAATCAATCGATTCGGATGGCAGACGCCGCGTCGCACAAATGGCAGCGATGCGCTGCTGCGCATCGGCCAAGGAAAGTCGATTGTGAGACTCACTCATGCTTGGTCGCAGACCGCGTCATTGTTGCAAGCTCCTCGTTCGTATTCAGGTTGAGCCACTCGAAGTTGGCTGAAGAGCAATCGAGCTCGCGAGCTCCAATGGTCTCCTGCCAGCGAAACGCGCCAGCACCATCGTCGAGCGCAATGCACGCCGATTCTGCTAGATCTCGCTGATAGATGCCAAACAACGGTTGTCTTCTCAAACCATCGTGGGCAACGGCGGCACGGGCACCAGCGCGTATTGCGTGATCAAGCAGCATAGCGGCGAGACCACGAGGCGCGCGCAGGCAATCAACCGGAAGCGTAAACAACCAATCGGTCCGACATGCACAAAGGGCCGCTGCAATGCCGGCCAACGGTCCGCCGAATTCGTTCGGCTTCCGATCTGTAATGGTAGGTGCAAATGTCGAATAAATCGGGATATTGCGATTGGCAATGATCACGCAAGCTTCTTCGTCAACGTCTCCAAGCGATTCAATGAGCCAGGCAATCAACGGTCGGCCATGCAGAACAACCAGGCCCTTGTCGACGCCACCCATACGAGTTGCCTCTCCCCCTGCAAGTATCGCCGTGGTCGTGCTCGATAATTTGCGCGGTGGGATCAACATCGCTGAGAGGGTGGCACTGATCGCCGGGTTGAGTGCTAGTGCTTGCCGCGCTTGGCGTTACGGATTATCCGCTGGCGTCGCTTTTGCTCGCCCTCGGCGAGCACGTTTTTCTTGCCCGCGTAAGGATTTTCGCCCTCCCGGAAGTCGATCCGGATCGGCGTACCTTCGAGCTTGTAGCGCTTGCGAAAGAAATTTTCGAGGTAGCGCCGATAGGATTCGGCCAGATGCTTGGTCCGTGAACCATGAATGACGATGGTCGGAGGATTCGAACCACCCGGATGCGCATAGCGCAGCTTCGGCGCATGGCCGCGCACCAACGGCGGCTGGTAGGCGGCGTAGGCTGCCTCCAACGCGCGGGTCAACTCCGAGGAGGTGAATTTCTTGTTGGCCGCGGCATGCACACGATTGACGTGCTTCATCAGCTCGCCGATACCCGAACCATGTAGCGCCGAGATCGTTACCTGCGGTGCCCATTCCACGAAAACCAGCTTGCGCTGCAACGAGCGCATGCACTGCTCACGATCGTAGGTTTTCAAGCCGTCCCATTTGTTGACCGCAATCACCAACGCACGACCGGCATCAAGGGCGTGGCCGATCAAGCCGGCATCCTGGTCGGTGACGCCTTCATTGGCATCAAGCAGCATGATCACAACATTCGACGCATCGATCGCCTGCAGGGACTTGATGACGCTGAATTTTTCGACCGCATCTTCAATTCTGGAGCGACGCCGAACGCCGGCTGTGTCAATCAAGGTGTACTGCCGGCCATCCCGTTGCAGCGGAATACGGATTGAGTCTCGCGTTGTGCCGGCGACCGCCGAGACGATGACCCGATCCTCCCCGAGCAGGCGATTGACCAAGGTCGACTTGCCGACATTCGGACGACCGACGATCGCGATGCGAACGCCACCCTCATCATCGGCACTGATCTGATCACCCAGATCCTCGGGCAAAAGCGCACTGATTGCGTCGATCAGGCTGCGCGTTCCGTGATTTTGTGCCGCTGCCAGCGACAGCGGTTTGGCAACGCCGAGACGGGCAAAGTCGGCGAGTGCCATGGTTTCATCGAGACCATCGGTCTTGTTGACGCCGAGCAGCATCGGCTTTGCCGTGCGTCGCAAGCGCTCAAGGATGGCCTGATCGGTTGGCAACAAACCGTCACGCGCATCGACGAGAAAGATGATCACATCAGCTTCGGCGATCGCGAGCTCAACCTGACGCGCGGTCAGACCGGCCAGACCTTCCTCGCTGTCGGCCAGACCGCCCGTATCGACCAGAACGAAAGGTCGCTCGCCGAGACGGCAGTAGCCATAGTGACGATCGCGGGTAACCCCGGGCATATCGGCTACGAGTGCATCTCGCGAGCGAGTGAGCACGTTGAACAGGGTTGATTTGCCGACGTTGGGGCGTCCAACCAGGGCGACGACAGGAAGCATCGCGGGCGCTCCATAGTGATAACAGCGGAACCTGACCTTCGCCAGGCGCCTTCGACGGGCAGAATCAGGAATCGACGCACTCGAAAATGCGAAAAAACCCCGACAGCTGCAAATTATTGTGTGCGGTACGCCGCGAGATTGCCATTGGCACTCTCGACATAAACGACATCTCCGATAACGACCGGGGCGCTTTCAATCGGCTTTTTGCCGATCCGCTGGCGCGCGGCAAACGAACCGTCGCTCAGGCTCAACCAGTGCACGTAGCCCTCAATATCGCCAACGACAGCGTAGTTGCCGACGATAGCGGGGGGGCTCAACCAGCGATGCAGCAAGCCGGCCTGTTTCCAGAGGTTGGCGCCAGTTTGTCGATCGAACGCCCAGACGTTGCCTTCGGCATCGCTGATCACAACGGCCGTTGCACTAACCGCCAATCCAGCAAAGCTCGACAGATCGCGCGCCCACGATGGACGACCGCTGTCGGCGTAGAACGACGCAACCTGACCATGGTAGCTACTGGCGAAAAGCTGACCCTTGTCGAGCACAAGATTGCCGTCAGAATCAGCGAGGCGTTCAACCTCGGTGCGGCCTTCGCCCGCCGCCAGAACCTGAGTCCAGGCGGGTGCGCCATCGGTTTCACGGACAGCAACCAGTCGCCCGGTATCGTAGCCATCGTAAACAAACCCGCCGCCAATCACCGGCGACGAATTACCGCGCAAACTCAAAATAGGTACGGTCTGCTCATAAACCCAACGACGCGAACCATCGGCCGGATCCAGGCCGTAGAGTCGACCATCTTCGGCGCGGACGGCAATGATGTTGTCGCCAATCGCCGGCGCGCAGATAATTTCCGAGCTGAGCTGGACACTCCAGCGCTCGCTCCCATCATCCGCCGAATAAGCTCGCACCTGTCCGTTCAAGGCACCGACCACGACCATCTCGGCGTTTGCGGCGGGACCACCCGACCATGCCATCTTCTTGACATTGATCGACCAAAGTCGGCGTCCCGTTGCGGCATCCAGTGCCTGCACATCGCCATTGACGCTGGCCACGTACATTCGATCACCGACCACAGCCGGATTCATGTGGGCACCGGATTTCCCAGCGCCCTTTCCGATGGATCCCGACCAGAGCTTCTGTACGTTTGCGCTGGGCGCAAATTCAACCAGTGCAGTCGGTGGCTCGACGTTGTCTTTCTTGCCAAGGCCCTTGAGCCAATTGCAGCCGCCGAGCGAGAGTGAAGCAAGCGCAAGAACCAGAATCGCACGCCTCATGATTTCTTCTTCTCCGCAGGCACCGCGACATCTGTCGCAGGCAAATCACTCTGCTTCATCTCCACAAATGCGCGATCCGGAGATTGTGCATCAAGGTTTGAAAGCGCTTCGGCGTATGCGGCGCGCGCATCTGCACTACGCCCAAGCTTGGCAAATGCGTCACCACGCAATTCGCTGGCAATCGCTGAAAAATCGGCCTTATCAATCTTGTCGAGCCTGGCGAGTGCGGCATCCGCCTTGTCATTGGCCAAATCCAGGCGCGCTTGACGCAAAGCAATCAAGGCGTTCAGGGCACGCTCGCTGGCCGATTGGTTGGCCCATTCGAGATCAGCCTGCGCGGCATCGAGGTGACCATCGCCGACAGCAACCTCCGCTTGACGCAGCGCCGCAAAGGACGAAAACGCACTCTTCGCATAATCCTTGCGCAAGACCTCGGCAATCCGTTTTGCATCATCGGCGCGCTTCGCGTCGACGGCTTGGGAAAACGCATCGAATTGCACCGCCGCTTCAGAATGTGAGCGCAACTCTCTAGCCTTCCATTGCTTGTATCCGAAGATCAGCAAGAGGCCGATGGTTACTCCAATCGCGATCGACATCGCGTTGGTGCGCAACCACTTGCGCACCAATTCACCTTGTTCGTGCTCGTCGAGAACTTCAAAAGCCATACGCATCACCGAATGAAGCGCCACAGGCAAGGAGGCGGACTGCCAGCCTGGGCGGCGCGAGGGGCGCTAGGGTAACAGGATTTATCGCCGTGCCTGTAAAAAAGACGTGCCAAATCGGCCGCTCAGGAATCGATATCCGATGCCAGTTTGGAGGCGCCGAATACTCGGAGGCTGGCGACGTTCGCGCGTCGGAATGGGGCCAGATCAATCGACTTGCCATCCGCCTCGATCTGCGCGCCCTCAGCGTTGCCGATACGCACAGAAATTGCACCAGCGCTCGTGTAGCGACGTTCCGAATCCGCGTCGAGCAGACCATATTCGAGCTTTTCGCCTGTCGCGGATGTCACTTCCACCCAGCTCGATTGGCTCAATTTCAGAACCATCGAGTGTTTGCCGGCGTCAGCCACGCTCTCGCTGCTGGATACGCTGGGCGTGGGAGTTTGCGCGGCGCCAAAGGGTGCCATCGATGCGATGATCGGCGGCGCACCCGTCGCGTTCGCAGAGTCCGTGCCATCTTGCTGCCCCGTGCTCGGCGATTGGAATGCGACAGCCGACACGCCTGAGTTTGGTGCTTGTTCGTCGACGTTTGGCTTAGCGACAACGGCGGGAATCGGCGCTTCACGGATCTCTGTCGGTGCATCCAGCATCACCGTGCGCGCTAGGTTTTGCTCGAGACCGCCGTGGGTAGCCAACCAGACCGCCGGGCCCGCAACAAGTGCGGTCAGGATCAGATAGGTCGCACTGACCGAATAACGATCGAGCAGATAGCGCGAGCGGGATACTCTCCCTGTCGAAACCAACGGCGCTTGCTCACCGTGCTTTTCGACGACTCGATCGGCCAGAACCAGCGGCATGTCGAGAAGTCGTGCGTAGCTGGTCAGGTAGCCGCGCAAATAGACGGCATGGGCCATGCCACTGTAATCGTCTTCCTCAATGCGGCGAATCAAACGCGCCTGAAGCTTGAGGCGTGCGGCGACGTCGTCGCACGTCAAGCCCAGTTTTTCTCGCGCGGCACGTAGGCGCTGGCCAATCGAGGCCGGATCCTCATCCATTCCATCACTCGATGTCGCGCTCATTCCGGCCGTCAATCCGGATGTCTGCGGCGTATCCACCGAACTCGATTGCAGGTCCACGTGTTCGGTGCCTTCATTGCTCACTGTTTCGCTCTCCGGAATTGACAACCAATCAAGCTGATCTGGGTCAGCGGCTTGTACGCCCCAATTCCTATGGGTTTGCATGCTGGGTTTTCGCCGACTCACATTCAACTCGGGTCGTCAGTCACAATTTTTGCGTCCAACGAACGAGCCTGCGGCGACTCTGGAAATTTTTCCCGCAGTCGACGCGTGTAATCCTGCGCCGTCTTGGGTTTTCCCAGGCGAAGCTCGATATTGCGTCCGAGCAGCAATGCGTCGGCACTCTGCTGGCCCACCGCCTCATAGCGCTGTATGAACGCACTCGCCCGGAAAAAATCATTCTTCCTGTAGAGAACGGTCGCCATCTGGAACAAGGCCTCAGCGTTATTCGGCTCGCGAATCAGTGCTTCTTGCAGATCCCTTTGTGCCACATCAAGCTTGCCTCCCTTGATCGCACAGGTTCCTGAATTGGTCAAGGCCACGGCAGGCGTTTTGTAGAACGGATCTGAGATGGCGCGCACAAAATAGGCGGCTGAATCGTCATATCGCCCAATCTTGCAGAGAAACGCGCCGTAATTATTGTTCTCGTTGCCGGATTTCGGCATCAGCTCCGCGGCGCGTCGGTAGTGCAATTCTGCTTGGTTGTTGTCACCTATCCGCTCGTACAACAAGCCAATGACCGTATGCGCATCAGCGTGATCGGAATCAGCAGCCAGTGCTTTTTTAAGATTCTCCATGGAGATCTCGAGCTTGCCTTGGGCCATGTACTTCTGACCAAGATCGGTATACAGCGCCGCCGCCTTGGTCTTTGGATTCTCCGGATTGCTTTCGGCCGCGCGACGCGTGCTTCCACCGCCCGTCGCACAGCCCACCAACAAAGCCAGAACGCACGTTGCCACGAGGATCCGATCAAGCCGCATCTGCAACGCCTCCCTCAATTTTCTTGCGGAATTCGGCCTGACGTCGCGTGCGATCCATGACCTGGCCCTTGAGCTGGCCGCAGGCCGCATCGATGTCGTCGCCGCGCGTGCGCCGAACCATGGTCAGCACGCCGGCATCGAGCAAGATGGTCTGGAAATCGCGGATCGCCGATTCCTCGGAGCGCTCGTACTGCGTGCCAGTGAATGGGTTGAATGGAATCAGGTTGACTTTGCTTGGCACGTTGCGCACCAGCTTGACCAACTGACGGGCCAGCTCAGGCGAATCGTTGATGCCCTTCATCATCGTGTATTCAAATGTGACCGTCGTACGCGGCCCGCGCTGGGTATAGCGCAAACAGGCATCCATGAGCTCGGCGATCGGGTATTTCTTGTTCAGTGGAACCAACTGAGTGCGCAATTCGTCGTTCGGCGCATGCAGTGACACTGCCAGCGAGACATCGCTTTCCGCTGACAGTCGATCGATCATTGGCACCAAACCAGCGGTCGACAGGGTCACCCGCTTGTTGGCCAGGCCGAAGCCGAGATCATCACGCATGATGCTCATCGCGCGCACGACGTTGTCGAAATTGAGCAGGGGCTCCCCCATGCCCATCATCACCACATTGGTCAGCTTGCGCTGATGGTGTGGCACGTTGCCAAGATGCTTGGCCACCACCCAGACCTGGCCGATGATCTCGGCGGTCGACAGATTGCGGTTGAAGCCCTGGGTGCCGGTTGAGCAAAACGTGCAGTTGAGGCCGCAGCCCACCTGCGAGGAAACACACAAGGTGCCGCGTGAGCTTTCGGGAATGAAAACCGCCTCGATCGCGTTACGCGGATCCATGCCAAGCAGCCACTTGTGCGTGCCATCGACGGATTGTTTTTCATGCAGGACATTCGGTGGAACAATTTCGGCGACCGCTTCGAGCTTGCCGCGCAGCACTTTGCCGACATCGGTCATCTGCGCGAAATCGGTGACGTGACGGTGGTACATCCACTTCATGACCTGATCGGCACGGTAAGGCTTCTCGCCAGCTTGCGCGAACCAGTCGCGCAAGCCTTGGCGATCAAGGCCGAACAGATTTGTTCTGGTCTCGGTCACGTCCATTGTCGTCAGCGCGCCATCACATCGGTTTCGTAAAAGAAATAGGCGATTTCGACGGCTGCCGTTTCCGCCGCATCTGAACCGTGCACGGCATTGGCGTCGATCGAGTCGGCGAAATCCGCGCGGATCGTGCCGGCATCGGCCTTCTTCGGATCGGTTGCGCCCATCAGATCACGGTGAACCGCGATGGCATTCTCGCCTTCGAGCGCCTGGATCATGACCGGACCGGAGATCATGAACTCGACCAGCGCATTGAAGAACGGGCGCTCCTTGTGCACGGCATAAAAGCCTTCGGCGTCGCTCCGCGAGAGCTGCTTCATGCGTGCGGCGATGATCTTGAGGCCCGCTTTCTCAAATCGGGAATAGATTTCGCCAATGACGTTCTTGGCGACCGCGTCGGGCTTGATGATGGAAAGGGTGCGCTCCAGCGCCATGACTTTTAACCTTATAAATGGGAAGAGAGGAGATAGCCGAGAAGGCCGAAAGAATTAAATCCACGGCATTTCGGATAGTTAGCGCAGTATCTGACCTCGCATTCTAGCTAGTTTTTGCATTGATTTGCACCCCGAAATCGCGAAAACACTCGCATCTACGACGTTGCCCCTCACGCCCGACCGGCTTATGATTCAAACGGTCGTTTGGTTTCCCTCTTCTGAATCGGACCTATCGCCGTTGAATTCGCCGCACTTCTCGACCAAGGAACGCATACTCGGCGCGGCCGAGGAGTTGTTCGCGCGCAACGGCTTTGCCGGCGCCTCATTACGTGAGCTGACGGCGACCGCCAAGGTCAACCTGGCCGCCGTCAATTATCACTTTGGCTCCAAGGACAATCTCGTCAACGAGGTGTTCCGACGCCGTCTCGACGAGCTTAGTGCGCACCGACTGGAGGCGCTCAAAGCGGTCCAGTCAAAGCCTGACTTCACCCTGGAAGATATCCTTGCTGCTTTCATCCACCCGGCACTGTTGCTGACGCTCGACAAGAGCGGAGGTGCCACGTTTGTCCGCGTGCTGGCTCGTGCCTATGCCGAGCACAACGAGCGATTGCGCAAGTTCCTCTCCGAGAATTACGGCCACGTTCTGAAAGAATTCGCCGCCGCGTTTGGCGCCCAGTTGCCGCATTTGGACAAGGAAGAGCTGTATTGGCGTATCGACATCATTGCCGGTGCATTGACCTACGCAATGGCCGATTTCGGCGTGATCAAACGACGTGCCGCCATGTCAGAAAAAATCCATCGCGAACGCGCGGCCGAACATCTGATCCGCTTCGCCGCGGCTGGTCTACGCGCCGAATAGAAGACCCGAACCCATTTCCCTTTGCGCAACGGTGCCGTTGCGCTCCCAACCATCTCCCTTTTCTGCGAGGTATTGCATGAAACATTCTCCTCTCCGCATCCGCAAGGTTGCCGTTCTTGGCGCCGGTGTCATGGGCGCGCAGATTGCAGCCCACCTGACCAATGCCGATGTCGAAACCATTCTGTTCGACTTGGCCGCCAAGGAAGGTCCGAAAAGCGCGATTGCAGTCAAGGCCATCGCCAATCTGACAAAGCTTTCGCCAGCCCCACTAGCTGAGAAATCACGTGCGTTGGCGATCACCCCGGCCAACTACGACGAGCATCTCGATCTGCTCGAAGGCTGCGACCTGATCATCGAAGCGATCGCCGAGCGCATGGAATGGAAGCTCGATCTCTACAAGAAGATCGCGCCACATGTTTCTGACACCGCGTTCATTGCAAGCAACACCTCTGGCCTTTCGATCAACGCACTCGCAGAAGCCTTGCCTGCTGCGATGCGTCCGCGCTTCTCGGGTATCCACTTTTTCAACCCACCGCGTTACATGCATCTCGTCGAACTGATTCCGGACAAGCAAACTGATCCAGCCCTGCTCTCGGGGCTTGAAGCTTTTCTGACCACGACCCTCGGCAAGGGTGTGGTGCACGCCAAGGACACGCCGAATTTCATCGGCAACCGCATTGGCGTGTTTTCGATTCTCGCCACGATGCACCACACCGAGCAGTTCAAACTTGGCTTCGATGCGGTTGATGCGATCACCGGTCCGGCCATCGGTAGGCCGAAGAGCGCGACGTATCGCACCTCCGATGTGGTCGGCCTCGACACGATGGCACATGTGATCAAGACCATGGATGACACCTTGCCGGATGATCCCTGGCACAAGTACTACAAGGCTCCCGCGTGGCTCACCGCGTTGATCGAGAAAGGTGCGCTCGGACAAAAATCCGGTGCTGGATTCTTTCGCAAGGTCGGCAAGGAGATCCAGGTGCTGGATCTGGCCAAACAGGATTACCGCCCGGCTTCGGAAGGTGCCAGTGAGGAGCTAAGCAAGATTCTCGCGATCCGCAACCCAGCCGAAAAATTCGCTGCCCTGCGTGCTTCATCGGACAACCAGGCGCAGTTCCTCTGGGCGATGTTCCGTGATCTTTTCCACTACACCGCTTTCCACCTGGCTGACATCGCCGAGACCGCACGCCATGTCGATTTCGCGATCCGCTGGGGTTACGGCTGGAAAATGGGACCGTTTGAAACCTGGCAAGCCGCCGGCTGGAAGCAGATTGCAAAGTGGATTGCTGAAGATATCGCCGCTGGCAAGGCGATGAGCGATGCACCTCTGCCCGCTTGGGTCACTGACGGTCGCGAGGGCGTGCACGGCAAGGACGGCTCTTACTCGCCAAGTCTCAACAAGAACATTCCGCGCTCGGATGCGGCGGTTTATCAGCGCCAGTTGTTCCCTGATCCCTTGATTGGTGAAACCTTCGATAGCGGCACGACGGTCTGGGAAAACGAGGGCGTGCGCCTGTGGCACCTCGGCGACGACATCGGCATTGTCTCGTTCAAGACCAAGATGAACACGGTCAACGACGCGGTTCTCGACGGCCTGCAGCGTTGCGTCGAGGAATGCGAAAAGCAGTTCAAGGCGATGGTCATCTGGCAAACCAGCGAGCCGTTCTCGGCAGGTGCCGACCTCAAGGGCGCACTCGGGCTGATCAAGGATGGCAAGATCGCCGAGTTCGAGGCGATGGTCGCGAACTTCCAGGCAACCAGCATGCGCATCAAGTATTCGCTGGTGCCGGTGGTTTCAGCGGTTCGTGGCATGGCTTTTGGCGGTGGCTGCGAATTTCAGATGCATTCCGCACGCACGGTGGCGGCACTCGAAAGCTATATCGGATTGGTTGAAGCGGGCGTCGGCCTATTGCCAGCCGGTGGTGGACTCAAGGAGTTTACCCTGCGTGCGTCGCGCGATGCCGTCGATGGCGACCCGTTCAACGGCATCAAGAAAGCCTTCGAGGCCGCGGCGATGGCCAAGGTATCCACCAGCGCGCTGGAAGCGCAGCAGCTGGGATTGCTGCGCCCGGATGACGTGATCATTTTCAACAATTTCGAGCTGCTGTACGTCGCCAAGGAGGTCGCCCGCTCACTGGCCGAAACCGGCTGGCGCCCGCCCTTGCCTGCGGGTGATATCTCGGCCGGCGGCGATGTCGGCACGGCATCGCTCAAGATGATGTTGGTCAACATGCTTGAAGGCAAGTTCATCTCGCCACACGACTACGAGATCGGCAGCCGCATCGCCGACACCTTGTGCGGCGGCGTCATTGAGCGCGGCTCGCTGATTGATGAAACCTGGCTGCTCGATCTGGAGCGCAAGCACTTTGTCGAACTCGCGCAGATGCCGAAGACGCAAGAACGCATTGCACATACGTTGACGACGGGCAAGCCGCTTAGGAACTGAAAATGGGGACTCGGAAATAGGGAATCGGTAAAGCCGGTTCCTGCAGACCGAAATTTCCCCAACACTTTCCGCCCGCTTGCTTGTTTCCCAGCCCTACTCCCTGTTTTCCACACCCGCTTTCGGAGAAATCCATGTCCAGACAACTACAAGACGCCTATATCGTCTCCGCCGTGCGTACACCGGTGGGCAAGGCGCCGCGCGGCGTGTTTCGCAATACCCGTCCCGATGACCTGCTTGCGCATGTGATTCGGGCGGCTGTGGCCCGTTCGCCGGGCATCGATCCTTCGCGCATTGCCGATGCCGTGATCGGATGTGCGATGCCCGAGGCCGAGCAAGGCATGAATGTGGCGCGCATCGGCGTGCTGCTCGCTGGTTTGCCGAACACGGTGCCGGCGCAGACGATCAACCGCTTCTGCTCATCCGGCGTGCAGGCCATTGCTCTGGCTGCTGATCGCATCCGCACTGGCGATGCGGATTTGATGCTCGCTGGTGGCACCGAGAGCATGAGCATGGTGCCGATGATGGGCCACAAGATCGCGATGAATCCAATCGCCTTCACCAACGAGAACATCGCTATCGCGTACGGCATGGGCATCACCGCCGAGAATGTCGCCAGCGAATGGAAGGTCAGTCGGGAAGATCAAGATGCCTTCGCCCTCGCCTCGCACGAAAAGGCTCTAGCCGCGATTGCCGCCGGTTTATTCAACGATGAAATCGTGCCGTTCCAGCTTGATGATCATTACCCGAATCTGGCCGACCATTCGATCCAGACCGACAGCCGCCTGGTCGATACCGATGAAGGCCCACGCCCGGATACCAGCGCTGCTGGCCTGGCCAAGTTGCGTACCGTGTTCAAGGCCGGCGGCAGCGTCACCGCAGGCAACTCTTCGCAGATGTCCGATGGTGCGGGTGCTTTGATGCTGGCCAGCGAAAAGGCGATCAAGGAATACAACCTGACTCCGATCGCGCGCTTTGTTTCGTTCGCAGTAGCCGGCGTGCGCCCCGAGGTGATGGGTATCGGCCCAATCGAGGCGATACCGAAAGCGCTCAAGCTCGCAGGCCTGACCAAGGATCAGATGGACTGGATCGAGCTCAACGAGGCGTTCGCCGCGCAGGCCCTCGCGGTGATCCGCGATGTTGGCCTGGATCCGAGCAAGGTCAATCCGCTAGGCGGCGCGATTGCACTGGGTCATCCGCTCGGAGCAACCGGCGCGGTGCGTGCGGCAACCTTGATCCACGGCCTGCGCCGACGTCAACAAAAGTACGGCATGGTGACCATGTGCATCGGAACCGGCATGGGCGCGGCGGGGATTTTCGAAGCGCTTTGAGAGGCGACGAGTTCTCCTGAAAAAATTTAGGCAACCAACCCGCGCAAACCCGTAAAAGCCCGTTGACTGGTGAGCACCATCCGCAACCGTAGGAGCCCCGCCAGAGGCGAGCCTCTCGCTTTGATTTCACGAAAGGCTCGCCCCTGGCGGGGCTCCTGCAATGCGTTTACGCCAATCGCGTTCCGTTCGGCACGCGCCGCTCGATCGCCGTGACAACAACACCTTGCTCGGTCGAAAAACCGGTCAACAGGAATTGCGAGCGGAACGGCCCGATCTGTTTTTCCGGAAAATTGATCACGCCGACGATCTGGCGCCCGATCAGCTCGTCGGGCGTGTACAACGCAGTAATCTGCGCACTGGTCTTGCGTTCGCCATACACACCGAAATCCACCCAGAGTTGGTAAGCAGGCTTGCGCGCCTCGGGAAATGCTTCCACGCGGATCACGGTCCCGGCGATCATGACCACCCGCTCGAACTCATCCCAGCTCAATTCTTCGTCGTTCATCGGCTTTGTGTCAGCGCGCGGGCGAGTCCGGCCCACTGTCCAGTCCGACCTGAATCCAGCCGAGATTGATGCCAATTCGCGTGGCTTCCGGATTGGCCCAGGAATACGAAATCACGCGTCCGCTGGCATCTTCCACGACGGACAGCTTGACCACAGGCACATTGCCATCGCGATAGGTGGCGCGTTCGAGCTCCAATGAATAGCCCGATGTCGCGCCATCGCGCCACTTGAGTGCTGCCTTGCCGCCTTCATTGCTGATGCGCAAATCACGATTCATGTGCCAATCCTTGCTTTCCGGCCGCGCCTCCGATCCGGCGCCATTGATTGCCGCCCAGCCGGAATACCAGCGTACTTTTCGCGCATCGGCGCGTGCGTCGGCTCCGCGAACCTGATCGGAATACAAGCGAACATGCAGGGAATCTCCATCGTGTTCGATCGTCAGTGGCAGCAAGGCCGCGCTTGCGCCAATGCCTGGGGCGACCGTTGAGCAACTCGCGAGATCGGCACGCAGAACAAGGCCACTGCGGGTCGCCGAGCCATGCAGGACACAGGCATCAAGTGCCACCCATTGATCTTTGTCGAAATCCTTGGCCAATCCAGGCGATTCCACAAGCGCTCGATACGGCGTCAATTCGAGCGTGCCATCGACCGATTTGACCGAGCGCATGACCCAGGTCGCGGTCAGCTCACTCGTTCCGGAGAGTCTAACCTTCCATAAATACCAGCCGGGATTCTGCAACGGCGAGATTTCGAAACGAACCCGCGGCACGGCACTGCCTTGCGCTTGCACCACTTGTTCATGATTGTCGTATTCGCCGTCAAACCAGGCGCGCTGCGTGGCCGAAGGCGCAACCGTGGCAGGCTTGCGTACCTGATTGTTCTGGCAGGCGTTCAACATGAACACGGCCAGCAAGAGCATTGAAACTGTCGAAATCGGTATTTTCATCGAGCAAGAATAGACCGACGCAGTGATTCGGCGATAGTCGGCAAAGCGAATCGGCCGCAACACGGCTATGCTCGTCAGCGTAATCCAGGGAGAGAAATTTTGAGCGACGACATGATCCGCGCCGATCCCGGTCTGCGCCGCCAGACCTTCATCGTCCTCGGCGTTGCTGCACTGGTTGCCATCGCTGCGGTGTTTGTCTTCCAGCATTGGTTGACCGGGATCGCCAACGTCCCCGGCACCGAAATGCTGATCCAGCGATTGCGACGACTCATCGGCATAGCCTTGACCGGCAGCGCGATCTGTCTTGCCTTTCTCGCCTGGTATTCGGCACACAAGGCGACCTTGATCGAAAAATTCAAGCAGTGGCCTTTGCCGGGTGTCCGCGTTCTTCGTGACACTTCAGTTAAACGCGGAGCGCAGGCCATGAAGGTGCGTCTGAGCTTGAACCTGGCCGCGGGCGTCTTGCTGCTGCTTGCCTTGGCAGCTGGTTTCGTCAGCTTTCGGCTGCTGAGCTTGAGTTAAGGCGAACGACGCCGCCTCAATCGATCGCCCGCACGCGGAATTTGCGTCCCTTGATCTTGCCTTCGCGCAGTCGCTTGAGTGCGGTCGATGCCTGATCACGGCGGATCGCCACGTACGATCGGGTGGCGAAGATGCCAATCTTGCCGACCGCATCGGCAGCGATTCCAGCATCGCCAGTAAGCGCACCGAGAATGTCTCCCGGTCGCACTTTTTCCTGACGGCCCCCATCAACGCACAACATGCTCATCGTGGCCCGTATCGGCGCGGCCGATTCGCTCATCGACGGCAGGTTTGACCAGCGAACGGTTTGCCCGGTGCGTGCTTCGATCGGCGCGATGCGTGGCATCTCGGCGGCGGCAAGCAGACTCCAGGCCTGGCCCTTGCGTCCTGCCCGCCCGGTACGGCCAATGCGATGCACATGCACGTCCGGATCGGTGGAAACCTCCCAGTTGACCACGGCCGGAAGATCCTCAATATCGAGTCCGCGTGCGGCCACATCGGTGGCGACCAAAATCGCGCAGCTGCGATTGACGAAGCGCATCAGCACCTCGTCGCGATCTCGTTGTTCGAGATCGCCATGCAAGGCGAGGGCTGAATAGCCGAGCTGAGCGAGCCCGTCGGCGAGCTCCTTGGCATCGCGACGCATATTGCAAAAGATCAGTGTCGATTCCGGGCGATGCGTGGTCAGCAGACGCAGCAGTGCATCGAATCGGCGCGTCGCATCGATTTCGTAAAAATGTTGCTCGATCTCGGGCAGGTCCGCGCCGGCTTCGGTCGCAAGTTCGATCGGATCGCGTTGCAGGCTGCGACTGATTTTGCGAATTTCATCCGGGATCGTCGCCGAAAACAATAGGGTCTGGCGCGATTTCGGGCTCCGCTTGAGCAGGCTGGTGATTGAATCCTGGAAGCCCATGTCGAGCATGCGATCGACTTCATCAAGGACGAACACGCGCACGTGATCCAGCGACAGCGCAGCTTGGTCGATCAACTCCTGGATTCGTCCGGGCGTGCCGACGACGACATGCGGCGGATGAGTCAATGAGGCCAATTGCGGACGCAACGGGATGCCGCCGCACAGGGTCAGCAATTTGATGTTAGGAATGAAACTGGCGAGGCGACGGATTTCCTTGCTGACCTGATCGGCGAGTTCGCGGGTCGGGCAGAGGACCACGGCCTGGACGGTCGATTGCGCGGGATCAAGCCGTGCGAGCAAGCCAAGACCAAATGCGGCGGTCTTGCCGCTGCCGGTCGGCGCTTGCGCAATGACATCCTTGTTATCGAGGATGGGTGGCAGCGTCAGCGCCTGCACCGGGGTCATTTCGGTGTACTCCAGCGCACCGAGGGCACTGAGCAGAGAGGGGTCGAGGGAAAGCGAATCGAAGGTTGTCATTCGCCATGATCGCATGATGTGCAAGTCAATCGCGGCCCCTTGCGACCCGACGCATCGTCTCCACTCTTTGCATGGCCCAGTCTGTCGCATCGAACCTCATTGCGCTTGCTGTCCTTGGCTTCTCTCCCTTAGCACTCTGGAATCTGCGATGACCCTTTCGATGTATCAGGCTTCCGCGCCGGTCTTTGTACGCGCACTCGGCAATCTTTCGAACATCCTCAACAAGGCCTCGGCGCACGCCGATGAGCACAAGATCGATCCGTCGGTGCTGCTCTCGGCGCGTCTGTTTCCAACCATGTTTCCGCTCACCAAACAGGTTCAGATCGCCACTGATCTGGTCAATGGTGCGATCGCCCGGCTAGCCGGCGTTGAGCGCCCGTCCTACGACGACAAGGAGGCCACGTTCGCGGAGTTGCTGGCGCGCATTGAAAAGACCGTGGCGTTCGCCCAGTCGATCAAGCCCGAGCAAATCGATGGCAGCGATGAAAAACCCATTACTTTGATGATCGGCACCCAGGAAATGACGTTTGTTGGCATGCCCTACCTGCTCCACTTCGTCATCCCGAACATCTTTTTCCACACCGCGACGGCTTATGACATCCTCCGCCACAACGGCGTGTCACTGGGCAAACAGGATTTCATCGGCAGCGTCTGATTCGCCACGCTGAAGCGCTCCGCAGACTCGATCCTGCGGAGCGCTTCAGCGATTATCCAGCGAGCAGGAATGGCCACAGGCTCAAGGCTACAAAGAGTGCGGCGCCAAACAGGATCATGACCAGACGCACCGGCTCGCGACGCATCTGTGCCCAGAAAGTCTCCACGGTGCCGTCACGTTTGGCGCTTGCAAACTCAGCCTGCGCGCGCGAACTACGATTCAACTGATAGATGGCCATCAGCTCTTTCGCGCGATCAGCCTCGGCATCCAGCTTGATCCAGATCGCACCGGCCGAAATCCCCCAGCGGTTCGGTTCGGTTTCGTAGAACTCGATCTGATGCTGCGCCAGAAGCTCACGAATTTCAGCGGTTTCATCATCCGGAACATCACGCAGATTGAGCAGAAGTACCGCCATGAGGATGGGATTCCGAACGAGGTTGAGCAGCGTCGGCCATGATACGGGGATAATCCCAATGATGATTCCCGCCGACGCCAGCACGCTGCAACTGCCACCCGGGTCTTGGGTCAGCGTGATTGATTGTCTTTGCGCACACTTCCACGCGATCCCGCGCGAACAATGGCTGGATCGTTTCCGGCGCCGTCTTGTTCTCGACGCCCAAGGCAAGCCGATCGATGCCGACCACGCCTACCAGAAAGGGCTGACGATCCATTATTTTCGCGAGGTCAGCGATGAGCCACGCATTCCTTTTGAGGCGGGCATCGTGCATGCGGACAAGGACATTGTGGTCGCCGACAAACCGCACTTCCTAGCCGTCTTGCCGGCTGGACGCTTTGTCGAGGAGACCTTGCTGCGTCGACTGATGCGCGAGTTCGACAATCCGCATCTGGTGCCACTGCATCGCATCGATCGCGGCACGGCTGGCTTGGTCATGTTTTCGGCGAACCCGGCGACACGCTCGCAATACCAGGCTTTCTTCCGCGAACAGCGCATCGAGAAGGCCTACGAAGCGCTCGCCCCCGCCCTGCCCGACCTGAGCTTTCCTCTGGTGCATCGTTCGAGGATTGTTCGCGGTGAACCGTTCTTCCGCAGGCAGGAAGTGCAAGGTCCGCCGAATAGTGAATCATGGATCGACGTGCTCGAACGTCTCGATGGACATTGGCGCTACCTGCTGAAACCGGTATCCGGCCGCAAGCATCAATTGCGCGTGCACATGGCCGGGCTTGGCTCGGCCATCCTAAATGACCCGTTCTATCCTGAACTGGGCGAACTGGGCGACGACGATTATCACCGCCCGCTCAAGTTGCTGGCGCGTTCGCTGGCCTTTGACGATCCACTCAACGGTGAGCGCCGGAGTTTCAATAGCCTGCTCGGTTTGTAGCCAAACCGGGTCGTGTGTCGGACTCTACTCGGCCGGGCTGCAAGTCAGACAGGCTGCTAGTAGAATCGCGGTCTTTGCGCGACGTGTGCAGATGCAGACGCCCGTGCCAGCGGAGGAAACATGCAACTCGAAAACGTCAAGGCTGTCATCACTGGCGGCGTATCCGGACTCGGCCTCAGCGTTGCCGAACATGTCGTTGCTCACGGTGGCAAAGTCGCCCTTTTCGACGTGAACGACGAAAAGGGAGCAGCGGCAGTCGAGGCGCTGGGCCCGGACAAATCGACTTTCCTGCGCACCGATGTGACCGATGAAGATGGCGTAAAAGCCAATGTCGCGGCTGCGCGGAAGTTCCTCGGCGGTCTCAATGTTGCGATCAACTGCGCAGGTATTCTTGGTGCCGGGCGCATGCTCGGTCGCGACGGCGCGATGCCGCTGAAAAATTTTTCAGGCACCGTGATGGTCAATCTGGTCGGCTCGTTCAACGTCGCCAAGGCGGCGGCTGAATTGATGCAGAGCAACGATCCCGGAGAAGACGGCGAACGCGGCGTGATCATCAATACGGCATCGATCGCCGCGTTCGAAGGACAGATCGGCCAAGCCGCGTATTCGGCATCCAAGGGTGGCGTGGTCGGCATGACCTTGCCGATGGCCCGAGAACTGGCGCGCTTCGGCATCCGCGTGATGACGATTGCGCCAGGCATCTTCTGGACGCCGATGGTCGACGGTATGCCCGACAGCGTGCAGGAATCCCTCAGCGCCTCGATTCCTTTTCCGTCCCGGCTCGGCACCTCGAAAGAATTCGCCGACTTGGTCGCACATATTCTTGGCAATCGCTACCTCAACGGCGAGACGATTCGACTGGATGGTGCCGTGCGATTGGCACCGAAATAGTTCGCATTCGAAGTTTGCTGATTGGGAGTCGCATGAGTGGATTCCTGCAATCCAAACTTTTCGAGGTCATCCGAAATTCTAACTCTTGCTTTATATTTTTTAATAATCCGCACCCTAAAATTCCCAATCCCGGCTCAAATCCATGAAAGCATCCGAAGTAAAGCGTGGCAACGTTGTCGAACATGATGGCAAGGTTTATCAAGTACGCGATATCGAGCGTAGCTCGGCGCAGGGCCGCAGCGGAAATGTGACGTTTCGATTCATCATGTACAGCGTGCCCGGCGCGGTAAAATGTGATCTCTCGCTACGCTCCGACGACGAGATCAAGGAGACCGAAGTGACGCGTCGGCCGGTCGCTTACTCGTACAAGGATGGGGAGGCGTTCGTATTCATGGACAACGAGGATTACACCCAGTACGCACTGGATTCCGATGTGGTTGGGGACGCTGCCGGTTACATCGTTGATGGCATCGAAGGCTGCTTCGTGCAGATCATCGATGACGTACCGGTCGCGGTGCAGCTGCCGCCGTCGGTGATTCTCGAAGTGATCGAAACCGCACCGGAAATGAAGGGCGCGACCGCGACCAAGCGCTCGAAGCCGGCCAAGCTCTCAACGGGCCTGGAGATCCAGGTTCCCGAATACGTGCGCACCGGCGAGAAGATTCACGTCAGCACGCTGACCGGGGAGTTTGGCGGGAGGGCTTGATCACCAACCGGGATTCGAGTCCGGATATTCGGGATTAGAGAGAAGGGGTATCGCGATAATTTTCGCCTATCTGCTTTCACTAAGGTCGTATAACGAATCCCGGCTTTCAACAACCGAACGGTTGGTCGTCGTGGCGCTCGCGCTCAAGCCAACGCCCAGCCATTCGTCGCAGTGATTCGTCCGCATCAGGATCTGCGGCGATATCGGCAATTTCGCGCCAAGCGAGTGCATGTGATTCCTCGCTGACGACAAAATCTTCGCTATTTCGCGCGCGAACAACGAAGCGTACGTCGTAATGCCAGTGTCCCGGCACATCGGCGCGTTCGGGAATCCAATGCCGATCGAGGTCGAAGATTTCGCTTTCCACTTCGAGATCGGTCAATCCGGACTCTTCCTCCGCTTCGCGCAAAGCCACCCGCGCGAGATCGCTGTCGCCATCGGCATGACCGCCCAATTGCAGCCAGCGATTGAGTTTGCGGTGGTGAGTCAACAGCACACGACGCCCGTCGACGCTGACCAACCACGCTGATCCCGTGAAATGTCCTTGAAGATTGCTGCGAAAGAAACAATCGCGTGTCTCAAGATTGGCACAGAACAATTCAGCTGAGGGGTGATCTGAAGTTCTCGCCGCGTAGTGCAGCAACTTTTCGTGCATCGTCGATTTCAGCTCCAGAAAAGCCGGCAGACTACCTGCCCCAGCGACTAACCCATAATCTACGCTGCACTGCACAAGTTTTCCTGCCAGCATGGCATAGGCCTTTTTGCGCTTGTGCTACCGATCGGCGTTTGGCATCGTACGGGGTCGCTGTCGCTGGCAGTCGGTATACAAGAACGCGGCCACCAAGCCGTTCCGTCACAGATTCGGGGAGAACACGATGTCCGTTGGCTTATTTGTCACCAAACCTGTCGCGCCAGCACCGCATGTCGATGCCGGCGAGCCGGTCGAAGGCTCGCTGGAGGGCGAGGGTTCGCTCAAGCGAACACTGACCGCCACGCAATTGGTCATGCTCGGAATCGGGGCCGTGATCGGTGCGGGAATTTTCGTACTGACCGGCACCGCAGCGGCTGACTACGCCGGCCCCGCGATCGTGCTGAGCTTCGTGTTTGCAGGCATTGCTTGCGCATTCGCCGGACTTTGCTACGCGGAATTCGCCGCATTGCTTCCTGTTTCCGGCAGCGCGTACTCCTACTCCTATGCAACCCTTGGCGAAGTGGTCGCCTGGTTTATCGGCTGGAACCTTGTTCTCGAATACCTGTTCGCTGCCTCCACCGTGGCGGTCGGCTGGTCTGGCTACTTCAGCAGCTTCCTCGCAACCTTTGGACTGCACCTTCCCGAATCGCTGGCCAAAGCACCCCTGGAGTTCACCAATGGTGCGTTGATCTATAACGGCGGCTTGTTCAACTTGCCCGCTGTGGCGATTGTCGCCGCGGTCGCGACCATCGGTTACTACGGCATCAAGCAATCGGCGATCGTCAATACGATCATCGTCACGATAAAGGTCATCGTGATTCTGATGTTTGTCGCCTTCAGCATTCAGTACATCGACCCAGCCAACTGGCATCCGTTTATCCCCGAGAATCAGGGGCCGGGCAAGTTCGGCTTCGACGGTATCGTTCGTGGCGCGGCCGTTGTGTTTTTCGCTTACATCGGATTTGACGCAGTATCGACCGCTGCGGGCGAGGCGAAGAATCCGCAACGCGACATGCCGATTGGCATCCTCGGATCACTGGCCATCTGTACCGTCGTCTACATCATTGTCTCCGCCGTCATGACCGGCATGGTTCCATACACCACGCTCGGCACAGCGAAGCCGGTGGCTACTGCGCTCGAAGCCTATCCGCAACTTGCCTGGCTCAAGGTCGTCGTCGAAATTGGTGCGATCGCCGGTTTGAGTTCGGTGATCCTGGTCATGCTGATGGGCCAGCCGCGCATCTTCTTTTCGATGGCGCAGGATGGCCTGATTCCGAAGATGTTCGCCAAGGTCCATCCCAAACATCACACGCCACACGTGGGTACGATTGTCGTCGGCGTGATTGCCTGTCTTCTGGCCGGCTTTCTGCCGATCAGCTTCCTCGGCGATCTGGTCTCGATGGGCACTCTGCTCGCATTCGCCACCGTCTCCGCCGGCGTGTTGGTACTGCGTTACACGCAGCCGAATCTGCATCGCCCGTTCCGCGTGCCTGCGGCAATCATCATCTGCCCACTCGGCGTAATCACCTGTCTATATCTTTTCTGGCAGCCGTTTTCTGATCACTGGCCGGTCATGATGGGCTGGACGGCGATCGGATTCGTGATCTACGCCGTCTACGGATATCGCAACAGCACGCTACGCAAGGCGGGCTGATTCTCTCCAAGGCCGGCGTCAGTGCGTCGGCCTTGTTCTTTTTTGTCGAGCGCAAACTCGCGCGTCTTCCCGCGCAATAGCGGGATGCACAGGATTCATCGATGGCCAATCAACTCCTCGCGACCAAACATCCGCTTGCGGCCCACACAGATGCGGAAGGTCTGAGCCTGGTCAAGAGCCTCGGACCCTGGGGACTGACCGCACTGGGCATCGGCGCGGTCATTGGCGGCGGCATTTTCGTCATTACCGGTGTCGCCGCAGCCGAACATGCCGGCCCGGCAATCGTGTTGTCGTTTATCTTCGCGGCGATTTGCTGCACGTTCTGCGCGCTTTGCTACGCCGAATTCGCGGCCATGGTGCCGGTTTCCGGCAGCGCGTATTCCTACACCTACGCAACGCTTGGCGAGTTGGCCGCCTGGTTTATTGGCTGGATGCTGGTGCTGGAATACGGTGTATCAGCCTCGGCTGTCGCAGTCAGTTGGACCGGCTATTTCCTGAGCTTTCTGAGCCATTTCGATATCCATATCCCGGCTGTGCTGGCGAGCGCACCGCTGGATGGTCAACTCAATCCGACCGGTGCGATCGCCAATATCCCGGCAGCCGTTCTCGTTCTACTGCTGACCTGGCTGTGCTACGTCGGCATTCGCAAATCGTCCGGTGCGAACATGGCCATGGTCGTCCTCAAGGTGGCGTTGATTATTCTTGTCATCGTTGCCGGAAGCTTCTATGTCGATACGTCCAACTGGCATCCGTTCATTCCAGACAATGTCGCTCCCGGCAAGTACGGTTGGGAAGGAGTCTTACGCGGCGCATCGATGGTGTTCTTCGCCTATATCGGTTTCGAAGCTGTCTCGGTAGCGGCACAGGAATCACATAATCCCAAACGCGACATGCCAATCGGCATGCTCGCCTCACTGGCCATATGCACCGTGCTGTATATCGCCATGGCACTGGTAATGACCGGCTTGACTCCCTACACCCTGCTCGGCACCAACGAGCCGGTCGTCACCGCTGTGGCCAGCCATCCGGAACTGAGCTGGCTGCGTTGGCTGGTCGAGATTGGCGCGATGCTCGGCCTCGCCTCGGTGGTGCTGGTGATGGTCATCGGCCAGCCGCGCATCTTCATGATCATGGGTCGCGATGGATTGTTGCCGCCGGTGTTCACGAAGATTCACCCGAAGTACCGCACCCCGCATATCAACACGGTGATTACCGGCGTCGGCATCGCGATTCTCGCCGCGATATTTCCGCTCGATGTGCTCGGTGATCTGACCTCAATGGGTACGTTGATTGCATTCGCCGCCGTCTGTGCGGGCGTATTGATCCTGCGCAAGACCCAGCCCAACCTGCCGCGCCCGTTCCGCATCCCGTTTGCACCGCTGATTGCCTTGGCGGGGGTTGCCAGTTGCCTGATCCTGCTGTCGACCATGACCATCCACAACTGGATGCTGATGATCTGCTGGACGCTGGTTGGCTTTGCGATCTATTTCCTATACGGCTATCGCCATAGCAAGCTCGCGCGCGAGAATCGTGGTGGAGCGAAATAACATCGAGTGACAGCCTGCTTTGTGCATGAATGGCCGACGCTTCATTGCGTGACGGCCACTCATGACTGTGGATCGATCGGCGATAAGCTCGGCCACCTCGTCAAATTTTCGCGGCGAATACAGCACGCCAAGAGTTGCGATCCAGCAGCACTACTACTCTTTCGCCTATTCACTTTTATCCATCATGAGGAACGCTCATGCGAGCCCCTGTTCTGCTTCCTTTGCTCCTCTTTACGCTGATCGCCAGCATGTCCGCCTCTGCCAGTGTGGAAACCACTTCCGTGTCGATTGATTCAAATGCACCGGCGGCTACACCTGTCGACAAGTATCTTTGGCTGGAAGATGTGACGGCCAAGCGTTCGCTCGATTGGGTGCGCAAGCAAAACGCCGCCAGTCAAAAACAACTGGCTGGCAGCAAAGACTTTGTGAAACTGCGCGACGACATCAAGGCCATCCTTGATTCCGACGACAAGATCGCCACCGTCAATAAAATTGGCGATCGCTACTACAACTTCTGGCAGGACGCCGAGCATGTGCGAGGCATCTGGAGGCGCACAACACTCGACGAATACCGCAAGGATTCACCGATGTGGGAAACCGTGCTCGATATCGACGCCTTGAACAAGGCCGAGGACGAGAACTGGGTTTGGCACGGTGCCTCTTGCCTCAAGCCGGCCAATGAGCGCTGCCTGATCGCACTCTCGCGTGGCGGCTCTGATGCGGACGTGACGCGCGAATTCGATATCAGCAAAAAGACCTGGATCAAGGATGGATTCTTCCGCCCGGAAGCGAAAGGCGAGCTGAGCTGGATCGATCAGGATCACGTCTATGTCTCGACCGATTTCGGCAAGGACTCAATGACTGAATCGGGCTATGCGCGACAGGTTCGCCGCTGGACACGCGACACGCCGATGAACGACGCCAAGCTCGTCTTTGAAGTTGCTGCCGAGGATCTTGGCGTCGGTGCCTCGCACGATTTCACGCCGGGTTTTTCGCGTGATTTCCTCGTCCGCATTCCGGCCTTCTTCCTCAACGAGCTGTTCCTGCTTGACGACAAGGGGCAGCGCCACAAGGTGGATGTCCCCGAGTCATCGCAACCTTCCGTGCATCGCGAATGGCTGCTGGTCGAGTTGCGCAAAGAGTGGAAGACCGGCGGCACGACCTGGCCGGCTGGCAGTCTGATCGCCACCCGTTTCGATGATTTCATGGCGGGCAAGCGAGAGTTCCGTGCCTTGTTCACGCCCAGCGACACGACAGCGCTTTCCGGTTTCGAATGGACGCGCAACCACCTCGTCTTGAACGTTCTTGAGGACGTGAAGAATCGTCTGAGCGTACTCACGCCCGGCGATGGCGACTGGAAGCGCGAAGCAATGCCAGGTGCGCCCGAAATCGGCTCCGTAAGCGTGAGCGCAGTCGACGATGAAACATCCGACGAGGTGTTCATGACCGTCAGCGGCTACCTGACTCCGACCACATTGTTTTACGGCGCGCTGACGGGTGAGAAAATCGCCATCAAACACATGCCGGCGTTCTTTGATGCCAGTGGTTTTGAGGTCAGCCAGAACTTCGCCACGAGTAAGGATGGCACCCGCGTGCCGTACTTCATGGTCGCGAAGAACGGTCTCAACCTGGATGGCAGCAACCCGACCCTGCAATATGGCTACGGCGGTTTCGAAATCTCGTTGACGCCTTCCTACAGCGCCACGGTCGGTCGCGGCTGGCTCAGCCAGGGCGGCGTCTATGTGGTCGCCAATATTCGCGGTGGTGGCGAATACGGACCACGCTGGCATCAGGCCGCATTGAAGGAAAAGCGTCTGCGTGCCTACGAGGATTTCGCCGCTGTTTCCGAAGATCTGATCAAGCGCAAGGTCACCAGTCCGGCCCATCTCGGCATCCAGGGCGGCAGCAATGGCGGCCTGCTCATGGGCAATATGACCGTGCTCTATCCCAAGCTTTACGGAGCCGTGGTCTGCCAGGTTCCCCTGCTCGATATGCGCCGCT
>JBBSVJ010000009.1:0-35419 GCA_038233665.1 Lysobacterales bacterium | reverse complement strand
GAGGCGGGAAGTTGGGATGCTTGGAGTGGCGTGGCCAAAAGAACGGGTGTCTGAAATATTGATGCCCGCGAGAATGATGAAACTTCCTCGAATCTGGTATCCCGTCTCGTCGCCCCTGCGCAGGCAGGGGTCCAGTGCCTTTGGCTTTTGCGTGCATCCGGCAATGGCTCAACCGCGCAACGTCAACAGCCGACAATCAAAACCTTACACCGCAAATGACGAACCACATCCGCAGGTGGTTTTTGCGTTGGGATTGCGGATGACGAATTGGGCGCCGGTGAGGGATTCGGAGTAGTCGATTTCGGCGCCGGCCAGATATTGCAGGCTCAAGGGATCGACCAGCAGGTAGACACCGTCGCGCTCGATGGCGAGGTCGTCTTCGGCGCATTCTTCATCGAAGGTGAAGCCGTATTGGAAACCCGAACAGCCGCCGCCGCTGATGTAGACGCGCAGCTTGAGGGCGGGGTTGCCTTCCTCGGCGATCAGCTCGGTCACCTTGCCCGCCGCAGCCGAGGTGAAAACCATGGGCGCTTCGGCGGCATCGAGATAGGTGGGGGTGGCGACTTCGCTCATGGCAGGTTTCGATTCGATGCGTGCAAGGAGAATTCAGAATTTGTTGTGCGGGTGGAACAATCAGCCGTGGTCTATCTTGATCGCGACCCGTGCGCAGAGCGGTGATTGCCACGCTGCGACTTTACCGCTTACATCGCCCGCTGCATCAGCGTATCAGCGCAACTCTCGAAGCGTGTTGTCCAGCGCCGCCCAGCAAGAGCGCATCCAATCACCAACTGACCGCACATCCCTCATCAAATCAAGGCGATGCGCCGATTTTCAAGCGCGCGCGGGTTCGCCGTCCACGGATTCCGCTTCTTCATCGACTTTGGCATTCGGGCCACTGAGTTGTCGCTGCGGCTCGGACTGGTAGATCATCTTGCCGTTGAGCTGGGCGCCGGCGGCCATTTCCAGCACCTTGTAATAGACGTTGCCGTCGATGCGCGCGTTGACCGCAAGCTCAAGGCGTTCGCTGATGATGATGTCGCCTTTGACGTGGCCATTGATGACCGCGTTCGGTGCGCGGATTTCACCTTCGACGCGACCCTTGTCGCTCAAGGTGAGCACCGATTTTTCACCTTGCGCGCAGATTGAGCCGATCACCGCGCCGTCCATGTGCAAGCCGCCGCTGAACTCGATATCGCCACGGATGGTGGTGCCTTCGGCGACCAGGGTGGTGATGGATGCCATGGTTTGGTTGCCGCGTCTGTCATTGCCGAACATTGTTAGTCTCCTCGGCTTTCGCCGCATCGTCCCAAGAGAATTCCTGATCACTGTGGCCACCATCGCCATCGGCGCTGGCTACCACGCGATTGGGCTCAAAACCTTCAGGTAGCATGATGGTGCCGTTTATCTGCTCGAAATACTTGAACGCATAGTCGATTCCGGCACTGTCGGGTTTCTGGGTCAGGTCTTTCCACTCGAGTGTTTCGAGTTTGCCGTCGCGAATACCGGATACCGCCAAGCTCAACTTGCCTTGGGTTTCCGGGCCACGCTTGAAGTTCTGGGTCAGCGTGGCTGAAAAATTCCACGCCCGCGAATCGCCTACGTGCTTGAGGCTGAGCGCGTGCACGGCCAGTCCCTCTCGTTTGGCGCCACCCACGAGACGCCCGTAGAAGGCGAGATCAGCGCGCACGCCGGCAATTTCTTCCTCGCGATCGCGCAATGTTCCCTGCAGATCAGTCAGCGCGGCCTTGGCCACCTGCTCGGAACGCTCAAGCACCACAATTCGGCTCTTCAGCGCATCGGTATCCAAGCTGCCGACCGGTTGCTGTTGGGTGGCCGCGACGCGGCGCGGCACCAGCCAGATACTGGTCGCGACGATCGCGAGGATCAGTGATCCCAGCCACAAAAGAATGATGAATAACCAGATCCGACGCGAACGCGCGGGATCCAATTGTCGAACGACAAAATGCGGAGGTGCCATGGGAAAATCGGACTTTACTGGTGGCCGTGCCGGCCGATTGAATTGGGCTCGGCGCCATCCGCACAGCGGGGCTTCAAGCGCAGTTATACTTTCCACATGGTAACTCGCACGGTGGTGTCAGGGCTATTGATCACGCCTCGTGCTGCCGATTTTTTGCCCTGCCGCCATTCCCGCGTGCGCCAGCAGCGCGCGGAAGCGCTGCGGCGACGGGCCCGATCAATCAACTGAGGTGGCTGAAACCATGCTTTGGCTGAAAGCGTTTCACATCATTTTTGTCGTGACCTGGTTTGCCGGCCTGTTCTATCTGCCGCGACTTTTCGTGTATCACGTCGAAGCCAGCGAAACGGTGGTCCGCGAGCGCCTCAAAATCATGCAGCGCCGACTGCTCATGATCACCCACGTCGGCGGCGTGCTCGCCCTGGTGTTCGGCATCGCGCTGATGGCCTGGTGGTTGCACAACGCCCCGGCACAGCTATTGCAGGGTGGCTGGTTCCACCTGAAACTCGTGTTGGTGGCAGGTTTGATCGGCTATCACCTGATGCTGGTGCGACTGGTCGGCCAGTTCGCCCATGATCGTTGCACCCGATCCAGCCGCTGGCTGCGCCTGTTCAATGAGATTCCCGCGCTGCTGCTGATCGGGATTGTCATACTTGTTGTGGTTAAACCGTTCTGAAAGCGGGCCTGGATCGATGCGCTGGTATAGTTCGATTCCGATAGGGGGCATGCATGCAGGTTAGCGAGCCGTTTTCCCGACGTCCGCGGTTGCGCGCGGCACACGTCACTCAGATTCCGCTGCGTACGGCAGATCTGCGCGAGCGAGGCTTGCGCCTGTGTAACGCGGGCTGGGATGTCAACCTGGCCTTGCAGCTGGCCGAAGACGCGGAAGCCCTGGCCAGTACCTGTCATCAGCTCGACGACGCGGCGACGGCGAAGCGCCTGGAAAGTTTTGCCGAGAATCTGTGGGAGTTGCTCGATCCGCCGGTCGTACCCGATGCGCAGATGTGCGCCGAGCTGGCGAGTCGCTTCGATATCCTCGGCACCGATTACAACGATGCCGATGCGCCCGCTGTCATCCACGATGAGCGCCAAGCCACCTTGTTTGGCTATGCCGCCGCCGAAGACAACGGATTTCCGCTGCTGGTCCGTCCTCCGGCGCGCTACTGGCAACGATTCGCCTCCCTGCCCGCCGCCACGCGGGTCGCGCCGATGCCCTCGCAAGCGCCGCCGGTCGCGGCTGTTATTGAAGCGCCGTACGAAGCGGATCTCGATCTTGAAATGCCGCTCGAAATGCCGACACCCGAGCTGGATTCGCTTGAGGACCTGTCACCGTCACTGACCCTGCCCTCGTCATTCGAAGACTCGGCGCCGCCGGTTACTGCCGACGCCGACGCCGACGCCGACATCGACGTCGAGCCGTTGGCAGACGACATCGAAGCAGAAGACGTGGTCGACGCGGCTTCGGTTGAAGTCGAAGAGCACGCGGCCGTCACCGTTGAGCCCGAGCCAGAACTGGCCATTGAGACAGCAACTGCCACACGCAAAGCCTGCCATTTGCACGATGGCAGCGCGCTTGCAAAAGCCATCGATCTGCAACTCGGCGTGCTCGGCTATGAGCTGGTGTCTGTCGATGGCGTCGATGCGCTGAAGGAATGGCTGAGTCGCTCGACGCCGTCACTGGTCATGCTGGATGGTGAATATCAGGCGTTCATCGAAGAGGTTGGCGCGCTTGTCAAAGCGGCGCGCAGCCGCACCGATCAGCGTGTGCTGCTGATCGCCCACGGCGCGGGCAAATCGGATCTGGCTGCGCGTCTGCGCGCCATGCGTGCGGGCTGCGACGCGTACATCGTGCAGCCGGAGAACGCCGAGGTTGTGATTGATCGACTGCGCGAGCTTGATCTCAGCAGCCACAGCGAGCCGTTCCGCATCATGATCGTCGAGGATGACCGCTCACAAGCGTTTTTTGCAGAATCCATTTTGCGTAAACATGGCATGCAGACACTCGCGATTGGTGATGCCATCGACGTGCTCGACAAGCTGGATGCGTTCGATCCCGATCTGATCCTGATGGATCTGAACATGCCGGTGTGCAACGGCATTGAGTTGACCGCGCTGATCCGCGAGCGCGAAGCCTATATTTCGACACCGATCGTGTTTCTATCCGGCGAGGGCGATACCGATAAGCACTTCGAAGCACTCAGCGCCGGTGGTGATGATTTCCTGACCAAACCGATCGCTCCGCGTCATCTGATTACCGCCGTGAGCAGTCGCGTCAAACGCGCCCGCCAGGTTGCGCGGCGACGTCCAGCTGCTGCCAAGGTCAGCGCACCGAGCATTCTCGATGTCGCACAAATCAGTGCGCGACTGACCGAAATGCTGGCCATGGAAGATGCCGCAACGCGCCATGGCGGCGTCCTCTTCATCGGCCTGGAATGTGCGGATGAATTGCGCAAGCGTCTGGGCAAATCGAAGTTCGCCGTGTTTTCCGAAAAGCTGATCGAAGTGATCAAACCGCGTCTTGGCAGCCACGACATGCTGGCCCGCTCCGGCGACGGCGAGTTTTTGCTGCTCAATGCGGATCGGCCAGCGGCTGCGCTTGAGGTACTTTCACGCGAGTTGCGCGACGATGTGAGCAAGGCGGCATTCGACTTGCCAGCCAGCTCACCGGATGTTGCGATTGCAATCGGCATCTGCTCCCTTACTCGCGCCGTCGGTGATGCGCGGGCGATGATTGCGGCGGCCGAAAACGCCATGTTCGATCCCACGGATGCCGACAAGCCTGCAATCGCAACCGTCGTTGCGGTCGCCAAGATCTCACCGGAAGCGACGGTCGATCCGATCGTGGAAGTCGTCCGCAAAGGCTTGGCCACCTCGACATTCCGTGCAGTTTTTCAGCCGATTGTCTCGCTGCACGGCGAGGAGGAAAAGCAATTCCAGGCCTTGCTGCGATTGTCTGCGGAAGACGGCCGCGTGTACTCGGCGACCGAGTTGATCCCCGCTGCGGAATCGGCCGGGTTGATCGATGAGGTCGATCGCTGGATGCTGGAAAATTGCCTCGACACGATTGCCGAACACTTGAGCGCTGGCCAAAGCGTGCGCTTGTTTGTCACCCAATCGGCATCGGGCATGCACGACCCGGAGCGCATCGAGTGGCTGCGTCACGCGCTGGAATCACGACGCGTACCGGCGGCTCAGTTGTCGATCGATATTCGCATTCAGGATGCCTCAGCCGATCTGGCCGGGACGATCGGCTTTGCGCTGGCGATGAAGCAGATCGGCATCAACCTCACCCTTTCCGGCGTCGAGGCCGGCGATCGAGCCACCGACATGCTCATGCATTTGCCGGTCGATTTCATCAAGCTTTCACCGCGCTATACCGATGACAGCCATGGCGATACGCGCAAGGAATTGAGCGATCTTGTGAAGCTTGCGCATGCCAGTGGTCGCAAGGTGATTGCACCGCGCGTCGAGGAAGCCCGCGTCGCGGCATCCCTGTGGTCGTGTGGTATCGATTTGATCCAAGGCAATTTTGTCCAGCAGGCGACACGCGATACAACCTACGATTTCCAGGTGGCGAACGCCTGAACCTCCGACCGAGCCCGATCACAACATGCCGAATTTAAACTCGAACTCCCGCTGGCGAGCATGGACGATCGTGGCACTTGCCGGCATCGGCTTGATCCTCGCGTTGGCCCTCATCTTTGCGCCGCAGTTTCCGTCCGCGGCACTTGCCGGCGCATTGATCGTGATTACCATTTTGGTCGCCGCGCTCGCGCTGGGCACGCCGGCGCCGGCATTACTCGTCGACACCAGCGCACCGATGGCGGAGACGGTGGCTGCGCCGTCGTCTGAACCGGAAATTCCAGAGGCGACTCTGCGTGAACTCGAATCCTTGCGCGCAATGCAGGGCCAGTTGATGGCTGCGCGCCAGGAAGCCGAGGCCGCGACGATGGCCAAGGGTGAGTTCCTCGCCACGATGAGTCACGAGATCCGCACGCCGCTGAATGGCATCGTGCCCTTGCTCGATATCCTGCGCTCAACCCCGCTGCAGCCGGATCAACGCGAGTACCTGGCGACGGCGTATCAGTCGGCCATGGAACTGCTGCGCATCGTTGACGACATTCTGGATTTTTCCAAACTGGAGGCGAGCAAGCTCGAGCTGGAATGTGTCGGCGTCAATCTGAAGGAACTGGTGGGTTCGGTTGCCAGACTCATGCAAGGCAGCGCGACGGCCAAGGGATTGCGCCTCGGTGTGGTCATCGATCCGGCAGTGCGGTTGGCCGTGCGCGGCGACCCGGTGCGTATGCGCCAAGTGTTGACCAACCTGGTCAGCAATGCGATCAAGTTCACCGAGCGCGGCGGCGTGACCATTCAAATCAGCAAGCGCGGCGAGACACGAACCCATCACGAAGTAACCTTTGCAATTCGCGATACCGGCATCGGCCTGACCGAGGAATCGGCTGCCCGACTGTTCACGCCGTTCACCCAGGCAGATGCCTCGACCACGCGGGTCTTTGGTGGCACCGGGCTTGGCCTGGTCATCTGCAAGCGCCTGGTTGACCTGATGGGCGGCAAGATCGGTGTGCGCTCGGAACTCGGCCGAGGCTCGATCTTCTGGTTCAACGTGCCCTTGCAGAAAGCGATCGGCGACATTCGCTCGCGTACCGATCTCGCCGGCGTGCGCGCGTTGATTCTGAGCGGCAACGAGGCCTTCATCCGGCGCTCCGGCGGCCTGCTCAGCCAGCTCGGCATGAGCCACCTGCACAGCAATCTGGCCGTCGATGCGCTGACTCGCTTGCGCTCTAGCTCAGGTGCCGGTGAAAGCTGGGGTTATGAGTTTTTGATCATCGATGTCGCCACCGTTGGCGCGGCAACGATTGCCCTGGTGCGCAATATTCGCCGTGATCCGGCGCTCGATCCGTTGCGCATTGTCATCGTCGGCAGCCATGAGAGCGTCCAGGATATGCGCTCTGACGAACGCCAGGCGGCGATCTCCGAAGCATTCGATGTGCGCGAGCTGCGCGAGACTTTGAGTCGACTGCTTGGCATCGGTCAAGCCGAGGTCAGCCGCGATGCCCCACTGCTGGCAAGTGGCTTGACCAGCGAAAATGCACCCCAGGAGCCTGCCGCTTACGCGAAGCTGCACGGGCGCGCCCTGCTGGTCGAGGACAATCCTGTCAATCTGAAGGTCGCCAATCGCCTGCTGAGCTTGCTCGGCATCGAGGTCGATAGTGCCGCCGATGGCAGCATTGCCTTGGCCAAGCTGGCCGAGAACCGCTACGACCTGATCCTCATGGATTGCCAGATGCCGGTCATGGATGGCTACACCGCGGCGCGCAGGCGCCGGGAAGATGAGAAAGCACAAGGGTTAGCGCGCTTGCCGATCATCGCGATGACCGCCAATGCGATGGTCGGAGACCGCGAAAAGTGTCTCGCCGCCGGCATGGACGATTATCTGACCAAGCCGCTCAATCGCGCCTTGCTCTACAAGACGCTGGCGCACTGGCTGGAGAATCCGTCGGCACCCCGGCTGGCGCCGGAAGCCGCAGAACCGCCCGCGAAGACCGATGAGCCCGCCATCAGCTCAGCGCCTGCTGTAGCGATCACTTCAGCGACGTCTGTCGCCACGACCACGGCACCGCCGCCGGCAAACCCATCACGTGCACCGTCGGTGGACAACAACACCGTGCAAGAGCTGCTTGAGATCATGGGCGAGGGTTTCGGCGAAATTGTGCAGGTCTACTTCGAGATCACTCCAAGCTTGCTGGCGCGCGTACGCGAGGCCGCTGAGACCAGCGATCACGAGGCGATCGCCGATCTGACCCACTCTCTCAAATCATCCAGCGCCAATGTCGGCGCGTTGGCGCTTGCGGAACTGGCCAAGCATGCCGAGAGTGATGCCAAATCCCGACTCAGTGACCACCTCGGCTCACTGCCGCAACGCCTCGACAACGAATACCGTCACGTACTCGAAGCATTCGCTGGAATCGGCCTGGTACCTGACGCCTCGAAAAGCTGATCCGGTCATTCGCGATAAAGTGAATGATGCGGGCCCAGACGACAGTTTCACGTTGGGCGATCGCAGCGAGCAACCCACCACCGAGCGGCTCACTACGCTGCCATCGATGGTGACTTCAATCAGCTGCCGATCTTGGTTTGCAGGTAGTTCGCTTCGCCGAGCTGGGCGATCAGCGCGAGCTGGGTTTCCAACCAGTCGATGTGCTCTTCTTCGGATTCTAGGATGTCGACAAACAGCTTGCGACTGACGAAATCGCCGCAGCTTTCGCAATACGCGATTGCCGCCTTGAGATCCGGCAGCGCAAGCTGTTCGAGCTTCAGATCACAGGCAATCGCTTCGCTCGGCTTCTCGCCGATCAGGATTTTTCCGAGCTGCTGCAGGTTCGGCAAACCATCAAGAAAAAGAATCCGCTCGATCAGCCGATCGGCGTGCTTCATCTCGTCGATCGATTCCTCGTACTCATGTTTGGCAAGATCGCCGTAGCCCCAGTTGCGATACATGCGGGAATGCAGAAAATATTGATTGATGGCGGTCAATTCGTTGAACAACGACTTGTTCAGGTGTTCGATGACCTTGGCATCACCTTTCATGGGTGCATTCTCCGTGGTTGGATGGGGATGGCTGCGCATTGGCGACCGCAGCGAACACTATAGCCAATGCGGGTGGATCGGGCGCTAACGCGAATCGCACGCATTGCTGCATGCAGCTTGGAAAAATCAGAGAATTTCGTCACGTGTGATGGCGGTGTCGCCGTGATTGGACGGCTTGCGCCGGTCACGATCAAAGCGCTCGGTATCGCAACCGGCGGGTTTCAGCAGACATCGGACTCATCACAAGTGAAACCGGCGTTATCGCGGCGATAATTTGCAATCAGCCACGATCTTCTTCGACCCGAACAAGCCGGTGCGCACGATGGTGCGCACGCGAGATTCCTGAAGAACATTTCGAACGTCGAGCTTTTCAGCCGCTCAGGCAGCGACTGCCAAACGCAGGGGAAACGCGCGAACGGCAGGCGCGCGAGCCTCGGCGAGGATCTCGCGGGCCAGATCGATGCAGGAGCCGCAACCGCTGCCGCAGCCGGTGCGCATGGTCAATTCTTCCAGCGATCCAACCCCACGCACAGCGGCGTCGCGGATCGCGCTATCAGTGATGCCATTGCAGATACACACGTACATTGCGGAAGCCTTCTGGACGGTCCGCTGCATTTAAATGCAAATACGAATGATTGTCAACAACTACTGCGTCCGGTCGCCCGTTGACTTAAAAACTGGATGGCCACACGGGGAAAGTCTCGACAAACTGAGCGCACCACGCCCGAAGAACTGATTGTCGCAGGTCAAGGAATGGCGTGACGCTTATCCTCCGAGCCTCGTGCTCTGCGAGCAATCCTGATCTTTAACGGCTTGTTTGGTCGGGGCGACGTGGTGTTTCGCCGCTAGCGCCGTGCACAAGCCGCGTTGTCCGCCGCCTCACGGATCGGGTCGAGATTGCGCAAGGTCGTTTTGCACAGCGCTTCGGCCATTGGCAGCAAATGTCGCAAGGCCTGCTCATAGACGCTGCGCTTGAACGCCACCACGTGCTCGCTCGGATACCAGAAATCGACCCAGCGCCAATGATCAAACTCCGGTTTTTCATTCGCATCGAGGCGGAAATGGGTCTCCTCTCCGGTAAACCGCAGGAGAAACCAGACCTGCTTTTGGCCCACACACGTTGGACGGATATTGCGCCGGACAAAACGACTTGGAAGTCGGTAGCGCAGCCATCCCGGCGTCGCCCCCAGCAGCTCGACATGCTGCGGCTGCAAACCGGTTTCTTCCTCAAGCTCGCGATACATGGCCTCGACAGGCGTCTCGTCGGTACGCATGCCCCCTTGCGGAAATTGCCAGCCATCGCGATTGATTCGCCGCGCCCAAAACACGCGGCCATCATCCCGAATAAGGACAATACCGACATTGGGACGGAAGCCATCTGTATCGATCACGCGAAAACTCCAATGCCTGCAGGAACAAGAGCCCAACCCGACAACGGCAACGCGATTCAGTGCGTTTCAATGCGAGGCCGGGCGACCAATGTAGCCGATTCTTCCACAGCGCAAAGGACAGCGGCAAGGCGAGCGGACGACCAGCAAGTTCGAGCCTCCCCCGTATCGGCCCTTGACACAGCCGCAGCAAGCACTAGAATCCGACGCCCCTCGGGGCCATCGCCTCACAGGGCGACGAGTGCCGTCGATACCTACACAGCGCTCATCGGCCCGAAAGGCAATTTAGAATTCTGGCTATGTAGCTCAGCCGGTTAGAGCACAGCACTCATAATGCTGGGGTCGGTGGTTCGAGTCCACCCATAGCCACCAGAATCTTTTGAAAATCAATGCCTTACATCTGTAAGACTCGCTCAAAAGGCGGGTTTTCTGTGGCATTTTCACCGCCGCCTTCCCTCGATTAGGACGGCCTAAAGCTGCCTTTCGACATCTCGCATGCCGATATCGGCGGCTCGCCGAAAGGCCGTGGCGACTTGGTCGCAATCGCGTTGTGATACGCCCGATTGCTCGAACGTATCGCGCCAACTGCGCACAGCGCGCACCACCCGATCAATAATCGCGGCGGCCGCGGGTGGCAGTAAACCAAAACGTCCCGCGCCCGTCATCGCGTTGTCCAGCCGCGCCAATCGGCCTTGCTGCCCAACTGAAAGATGCAGCATGCGTTCTTGCGCTGCCTGAGGCTTGGGCACCACATCGTAAAGCGGGCTCAGACGCCAGCCTGCTGTCTGCTCATCGTATAGAAACGCGTGATTGCGCAGGTGATCATCGTCGTTCGTCACCAGGATATTGAAGACCATACGTGCAAAGAGTTCTTCACGATCAGCTGCGATACGACCACCTACGCCATGTTGGCCGAGCGCATCGGCTATTGCGGCATAGCTGGAATCTGGCGAGTCCTGCTCGTGCAGTGCCAGCAGCGTTAGCGCACTGACCATGTGTCGGCGACCGATTCCGCCGGGCAGTGGCAAGCGGTCAAATCGCTCGATCAACATGATCTGTCGGCCATCGGTCAATGACTCGATTCGGGTTTGAGGCACACCGAGTCCGGCTTCGCGCGCCAGTTCCAATGTGGCGTATTCGATCATCGGTACATTGAAGCGGTCATTCGCCGAGGGGAACTTGGCAATCCATTCACAACCATCGACGCTGACCACTGCCTTGGGCCGCGCGCCACCGACGGATGGCCCCCCAGCGAATAGCACCTCCAGGTGTGCGGGCACCGGCTCGCCATCCTCAATACGTGCGGCGGCATCAAGCAAGTGGCCCAAATCCATCAACGACGGCAGCGGACCATCGGCCGGAGCGCTGGTTGGCGTCGGTCGCACGTCCAATGCACCGGCGCGGTGCGGACCGGCTTGGTCCAGGTAGATCGATTCGGGCAAGCCGTTGGGCGGCGCTCTCAGCCGGTTCTCGATGACACGACGACCCCAGGCATCCGGGGTCGCGTCGCGAAGTGCCCCGAATAGAGTCAGACCATTCGGCGGCAAGAGCTCTGCGTCTCCGCGACCTTCCACTAGCGGCAACGCAACGGGATCCACCGGTACGGCATTGGCACGCTGCAGGTAACGGCGGCCGTAGGCGAAGCGGGAGGCTCGAACCTGCAGGCCTTGCTCAATCATCGTCAACCGGCCGGCTGGCACGGCTTCAGTTTCACCTGGCAAGTGGATGAAGACAATGCGTTCGGACATCTCTCAGAAGTCCAGATCAGTTTTTGCCGGGCTGCGACGTGAGCGCTTGGCCCGAGTCTCGTTGAGCAAGGCTTCGGAGGTCGAATCGCCAAGCTCGGCCAAACGCGACATCAGCCCTACGCGCTCGAGCACCGCAAGCCACGCGCCGAGTGAGGTGGACAACGCCCCTGCCTCAATCCGTTTGAGCGTGGCCATGCTGACCCGGGAGCGTTCTGCCAACTCGGCTTGGGTCCACTGCCGCGCCAACCGCGCTTGCCGAACCAAGAGCCCCAGATGGCGCCCGGTTGCCTCTGCAGCAGGGTTGGCGAATTCAGATTCTTGACGCTTCATGGATCTTACGTGACCTATTATCGGTATAACGGATCTTTTATGAATCTTATAAACGGGGCGGTGGAAGATGTCAACGCGACTCCACGCGCACGACACTAAGTCCAGTCATCAAGATCGACAGCAAGAGAAATCAATCCGCGTTCTCTAAAATCTACTGTTCAGGCAAGCATCTTTCGAACCTGCGCGTCCATTGCTCTTTGAGGATGGTAACGAGGTTGCCTATAGACGCAGCATCCACCCGATAGCGGAGCGTGGATGCCAACCATCCCAGAGCAATCTCGCCTGACGTCGGCGTTTTGGCGCTTTGAGGGGATCGCGTTCCGGCTTCTCGGATAACCAGGCTTTGCGCAACGCGAAGTAGCGCGGATCGGTAGCGACAATTGCCGTGGATGTTCTATCGAGCCCAGCAACAATGCGCCTCGACGGCGTTCCCATGCGCAGCCATTCCTGCTCAGGAGGCGTCGCGGTGCGGAATGGCTCATTGCGGAGTGCTGCTGCGGTTGTCGGAGAGGTTAAAGGTCGAGTTCACGCTGCCCGCGACCCATCGCCTGGAAAGGACGCTTTTGGTTGGTCGTGAACGCAGGATCAAACTCGCGCAAAACGGGCCAAAGTACCGGCTCGCCCGGATCTTCTGCTTTTATCCACGCGATCTCGGTATCCCTTGTCGCGTGGAGACGTTGGCCAGTACGGAGTTGGGCCTCTATCTGATAGGCAGGCATCGCATTGGCACCCAGCACGACCACCTCTCACCCCAGCAGTGCTGATCGGTCGAGATGCTGAAAGAGCTTGGCTGCCCAAGAAACGATAACCGGTAGTCCGGCAGCAACATACATCGCGGCGGCGCGCTTGAGAGCGGACTCGGAGTCGGCCAACTGCTGCCTGATACGCGATTTTTCTTCCGGAATGCCTCGTAGCTCGCTTCATTTTCGTTGGACCGGGGACCCAGCGATGTTCCCTTAACAGCGTTGCCAAACACGTGATACAGGTAGTTCCTGCCTTTGACTGTCTTCCAGACCAAACATCCGTCTACCGAGTCCAGATCGCGCCAAATGCGCAACGTGGCTTCACAAGCATCCCTGAGATTCAGCAGCTTTCTGAGCACGGAAGTCGAGTGGCGCTTCCGTGATCGTTATCCCGCGAAATATTGACCAGATCACTATGCGGGATACCCAACTCATGGAAACGAGCTTAGCCAGTGAAATGAGCGCGCTCTGGACAACTGCGGATGTCCGTGAGTCCGCCTGACTTTTGCTGTTTGGCGACTGCCTGCGTTTCATTTATTCAGCATGGCGTTCAGGTATGAGTGTCGTGTGAGCTTCGCCCCGGCGTCTCGGTCGGCCATGCTCTAAGCAATGCGATGTAGCGCACTCGGGGGACGCGTCACGCCTTTTCGAGCCAACTTCTCAGGTCGAATCTTGTGATTCAGTGGAAATCGAACGCTGCAATTTGCGCCTAGAAGGTGATTCCGTTTGTGTTTGCAAACGACACCGACATGCGCGATCCGCAAAATCCGTTTTCTTAGACTGCGCCGGTATCGTTGAGGCAATGACTCGCATCGAGATGAGTCAGATAGAGGCGCAGGTCAAACTCCAGCTGGTGGTAGTCGGGCTCCATGTGCGTGCAAAGCCGATAGAACGATTTGTCGTGATCGGCCTCTTTCAAGTGGGCCAGTTCGTGCACCACGATCATCTTCAGGAATTCCGCTGGCGCATCGCGAAACACACTGGCGATACGAATCTCGCGACTCGCTTTGAGCTTGCCGCCATGCATTCGAGAAATGCTGGTATGGGTACCCAGCGCGTGTTTCATGACCTGCAACTTGCTGTCGTAGATCACCTTGCCCAAGGGTACCGATTTGCGCAGGTGGCGCTCCTTGAGCGTCTGCACGTAGTCGTAAAGCTGGCCGTCATTGCGCACGGCATGCAATTGCCCATATTTCTCGTTCAGCACTGCGCCCAGTCGATCCTGCTTGATCAACGCACCTACTTTCTCAAGCACATGAGACGGATAACCGGCGAGATATTTGAAAGGTTCCATCTGCAGAATAGATAGCTCGGACGGCGGGTATGATGGGCCCGAACTCCCAAATACGAAACTTGCAGTCATGGCGAAGGCGAATCCGCTCCAGGAACAGTTGCTCAAGGCAGGCCTGGTGAAAAAATCCAAGGTTGCCGAGGTGGCGCGCGAACACAACAAAGCCCGGCATGGCAAAGGGCCTTCTGAACTCAGCGAAATACAGCGCGAAACGGAGCGAGCGCGGATCGAAAAAGCCGATCGAGATCGCGCGCTTGCGGCCGAGCGCAAAGCCAAGGCACGGATCAATGAAATGCGTGCACAGGCGCGGCAGATCATTGAAGACAAGAAAGTGCCGCATGCGGGTGAAATCGAGTATCGATTCACTGCCGATGGAGCCATCCGCACCCTGCTCGTCGACGAGGAGCTGCGCAAGCAGCTGTCTTCCGGTGCGCTGGTGATCGCCCGTCTCGGCGAGCGCTACGCGTTGTTGCCGCGCGTAGCGGGTGACAAGGTTCGCGAACGAGACGCCTGTCTGATCGTGCTCGATCATCGTCAGGCGTCAGGCGTGGAGGCCTCAGCAAGCTCCGAAGACGATGCCTATTACGCGCAGTTCAAGGTGCCTGACGACCTCGCTTGGTAGAGGTGCGCGTCAGACACGTGATGGCGACGTGAAGACACGAGCAAGAAGCTGATTTCCTCTGAGCGAGTCGCCGGTCGGTTCGAGGTGACGCTTCAGTGCGTTTTTCGTGAACCGCCGCGTGTTGCACGGCGCGAAACGGACCGCATAAAGCCGCCCGCTCGTTCAGGTTAGGCGCTGCTATCGGAGCGATGCCGACGGACTCGGTCTGGCTCGTTATACTTCGCGGAATATCTCATTGCAGAATTCGTGTGCCCGACATCATCGAACCCATTTTCATCTCCGCTTACACAGCGACATCCGCCATCGGTCGCGGCCTGCACGATCATCTGCATGCCTTGCGTGACAGCCGCAGTGGTTTACGCGCCAACGATTTCACGCGCGATCCCTTGCCGTGTGCGATTGGTCGAGTCGATGGCCTCGAAAGTGAGGCGCTGCCGGCCGGTTGGGAAGCTTACGAAAGTCGCAACAACCGCTTGGCCTGGCTCGGCATTCAGGCGGATGGATTTCTTGATCAGGCACGCGCTGCCATCGCGCGGCATGGCGCTGATCGCGTCGCCTTGCTGGTTGCCACCTCCACGTCGAGTATTGGCGAGACCGAGGATGCCTATGCCCAGTTGGACGGAGAGCGTATGCCTGCTGCGTTGCGCCGATCGGAAGTCCACACGCCGCATTCTCTAGGCGTATTTCTGGAGAAGGCACTGGGTACGCGCGGCCCTTGCCTGACAACAGCCACGGCCTGCTCCTCCAGCGCGAAGATCTTCGCCAAGGCCGAGCGCATGATCCGTCTCGGTATCGTCGACGCGGCCATCCTGGTTGGTGCCGATTCTTTGTGCGGCAGCGTTTTGTTCGGCTTCAATTCGCTGGAGCTGGTGGCGCCAGAAGCCTGTCGCCCGTTCGATGCGCGCCGATGTGGAATTTCGATTGGAGAAGCCGCAGGTTTTGCGCTCGTCGAACGTCACGGCGCCAAGCGGGCGCCGAGGCTAATCGGCTGGGGCGAATCAAGTGATGCGCATCACATGTCAACGCCGCATCCGGAGGGGCTCGGTGCTCGCCTTGCGCTAGAAGGGGCTTTGGCTCGTTCGGGGCTGACAGCGCAAGATGTCGATTACATCAATTTGCACGGTACGGCGACGCCAAAGAACGACGAGGTCGAAGCCGGCGTGGTTGACAGGGCATTCACGGCGCGCACCCGCGCCAGCTCAAGCAAGGGCTGGACGGGTCACACGCTGGGCGCAGCCGGGATTCTCGAATCCATCGTCAGCCTGCTGGCGATGGAACACGGATTGATCCCCGGCACCCTCAATTGCGAGCAACTGGACCCCATCTGCGGGCCGCAGATTGCACTCGAAAACGAGTCGGCTGATGTGCGCATCGCCATGACCAACTCGTTCGGCTTCGGTGGCAGCAATTGCACCTTGGCATTCGCGCGCGGAGAGCGGACATGAGCGCGCTCGAAATCGGTATCGGCGGCATTGGTTTCTGGACACCGGGCTGGGCGGACTGGAACGCAGCCCGCGCCGGATTGCTCGGCGAGGCTCAGTCCGATGCCAATGTGGCCAAACCCAGCCCGACTCTGCTCGCTGCGGCCGAACGTCGACGCGCGCCCTTGCCGGTTCTGCTTGCCTGCGAAATTTCCGCGCAGGCGTGCGCGGTTTCGGGACATGCAGTCGATGCGCTGCCCTCGGTATTCACTTCAACCCATGGCGATCTCATCATCACCGACTACATGTGCTCGGTACTGGTCGATGCGCCGAATGAACTCTCTCCGATTCGGTTCCACAATTCGGTACACAACGCGCCGGCCGGGTACTGGACGATTGGCGCGCATTGTCACGCCGGCTCGACATCGATCAGCGGCTGGCATTCCAGTTTCGCCATCGCGTTGTTTGAAGCGGCGGTCGAGGCGAACGCCGAAGGAACTCCGGTTCTACTGACCGCCTACGATGGCGTTTCGCCCGGGCCGCTTTCAGAGGTATCGCCATCAACCATTCCGTTTGGCGTGGCCATGGTGGTCACCCCCGGTCGTGGCAGCGATATTTCAATGAGCTTGCAGCTGAACGGTGATCCGGGCCAAGCCGATACCGGGTTCGCGTTGCCAGCGGCTTTTGCCGAAATGGCTCGCTGCAACCCGATGGCGGCGCAGAGCTTGCCCTTGCTGATGGGGATTGCGCAGCGCGAGCGCTCTCGGCTGTCGCTTTCAGCCGGCGCAAACTCTGCACTGATCGTGGAGTTGAGTGCATGAGTGGCGCGTCGAATGGGCGCGTCGCGATCCTGATTCCGGCCTTGAACGAGGAACTGGCGATCAGACGCGTGATCGAGGCCGCACTCGCGATCCTCCCGGATGTGATTGTTGTCGATGATGGATCCAGCGATCGCACCGCAGAAATTGCCAGCGAACTCGGCGTTACTCTGATTCGCCACGCGTCGTCCCAAGGCAAGGGCGAATGCTTGCGTGACGGTTTTCGTCTCGCTCTGGAACGTGGCTTCGATGCCGTAGTTGCGATGGATGGTGATGGCCAGCATGACGCTGCGGATATTCCGCGCATGCTTGCCGCAGCGCGAAAATATCCGGACAGTCTGGTTATCGGCGCGCGCATTCGAACGCGCGAGAATCAACCGAATGCGCGACGCCGCGCCAATGCAGTTGCCGACTGGGGCATCTCCTGGGGTTGCGGGATTCCGGTAGTTGATACACAAAGTGGACAACGCTATTATCCTCGAAAGGTAATGCAGTTGGTCGACCTGCCAGCGCAGGGCTTTGTGTTCGAAGCGGCTATCTTGATTGCTGCCGTGCGCGAACTCGGATTTGGCGTGGTCTCGATTCCCATCGACACGCGCTACAGCGGTGAATTCCGTTTGAGTCATTTCCGACCCGTGCGTGACGTTACCTTGATTACCCTTTACACGATTGCAAAAGTGATCCACTACCGTGACATCGTTGCCAGCTACCGCCGCTCACACTCAAAGCCGCCGCTGGTTTTCGATCCGGCTTCGAGCGGCTGACGCTAGCCATGCAATCGATACCAATTCTGCTGCTGCAACTCGTCACGATTCTTGCTGCGGCAAGGCTTTTTTCCGTCGTGCTGCGTCGTTTTGGGCAGCCGCCGGTGATTGGCGAAATGCTCGCTGGTATTGCGCTGGGTCCGATGGTTTTCGGGCTGATGGCGCCGCACGCGCAAGCGTTCCTGTTTGCGCCCTCCAGCTTGGCAGCGCTGGATAGCCTGAGCCAGATCGGCTTGGTACTTTTCATGTTCATTGTGGGCGCCGAATTGCGCCTGCCGGGCGGAGCGCGACGGCATCTCGGTGCGTCCGCCGTAGTCGGTACACTCAGCGTGGCTTTGCCGTTTGCATTGGGGCTGGCGATCTCACCCGTGCTGCACGAAAACTTCGCGCCCGAGGGTATTGGCTTCTGGCCGTTTGCATTCTTCATGGCCGCGTCGATGTCGATCACGGCGTTTCCGATCATGGCTCGCATCCTCAAAGAGCGAGGCATGACCGAGACACCGGTCGGTCGATTGTCTCTTACATCGGCGGCATTCGCAGATGTTCTCGCGTGGATCGTGTTGGCGTTCGTGGTCGCCTTGATTTCGAGCAAGTCCGGCTGGTCGAGCTTCGCGGTGACGATGGCGGGAAGCACTGCGCTGACTGTGTTTGCGTTTTTCGTACTGCGCCCTTGGCTGGCTTGGCTGCTTGAACGCCATGCGAAAGACGGCATTCCAGAGAACGGCTTGCTCGCTTTCATTCTCATTCTTGTCTTCGCCAGTTCGGCAGCAACCAGCGCGTTGGGCCTGCATGCGGTGTTCGGCGCGTTCCTGATCGGCGCAATTCTGCCGCGCGACAATCGGCTACTGGCCAGTCTGATCGAGCGCATCGAGAGCGTTGCGGTGATCGTGCTGATGCCGGTGTTTTTTGCTCTCGCAGGTTTGAACACCAGCATCGATGCATTTGCCGGCGCGGGCTTGGGCGCGTTGTTGCTGATCCTCGGTGCTGCCGTATTCGGCAAAGTGATTGGTGGTGCGGCGGGTGCGCGTGCGGCGGGCTATGGTTGGCGTGAATCGTTCGCCACCGGATCGCTGATGAATGCGCGCGCGCTGATGGAGTTGATCGTGATGAAGGTCGGCCTCGATATCGGCGTGATTGGCATGGAGATTTTCACCATGTTGATGGTCATGGCCGTGCTGACCACCTTGATGACCACCCCGCTTTTGATTGCTTTCACTCGCGCGCGGATCCAGCCCGATACTTCAGCGTTGGAACCCTGCCCACCAAACGGAACCTTCCATGACAAAGACCCCACAGCATGATGTGGTGATTCTGGGCGGCGGCCTTGCCGGTCTCAGCCTCGCGTTGCAGTTGCGTCAGCGTTTCAGCGATCTCGATATTGTTGTGCTCGAACGCAACGAGTATCCATTGCCGCTGGCTGCACACAAGGTCGGCGAGTCGAAGGTCGAGATCGGTGCGCACTATTTTGCCGATACGCTCGGACTGCGCGAGCACCTGGATCGTGAGCACATTCGGAAATTCGGTTTCCGATTCTTCTGGAGCGAGGGTCGCGACGATCTCGAAGGGGTGACTGAACTTGGCGTCAGTGCAGTCATGCCGACACCCACGTGGCAGCTCGACCGCGGCATCCTTGAAAATTATCTCGGCGAACAGGTGCGTGAAAATGGCATCGTTCTTCACGATGGCTGTGTCGTGCGCAGCGTCGAGTTGGGCAAGGGCGAAACTGCTCACACCGTTCAGGCCACTCTTCGCGGCGAGCCGGAAACTCTCACGTCGCGTTGGGTCATCGATGCCAGCGGACGCGCAGGCTTTCTCAAGCGCAAGCTCGATCTGGCCGAGAGCAACGGCCATGACGGCAATGCGGTCTGGTTTCGCATTGATTCGCGCTTGTCAATCGATGACTGGTGCAAGGATGTCGCCTGGGCTGATCGCTGTGAGCCGCGCGATGAGCGTTGGCGATCGACCAATCACATGTGTGGCCCTGGCTATTGGGTCTGGCTGATTCCACTGAGCTCAGGAGCGCATTCGGTCGGCATCGTCTGCGATGCGAAGATGCATCCATTAGAAAAAATGAACACATTCGATCGCGCCCTCGAGTGGCTTGGCGAGCACCAGCCGCTGGTTGCCAAAGCGTGCGAGGCTGAGCGCGACAAGCTCATGGATTTCCGTTTTCTGCGCGGCTATTCCTACGGCTGCAAGCAGGTATTTTCGGGCGATCGTTGGGCGCTGACTGGCGAGGCCGGTGTTTTTCTTGATCCGTTCTATTCGCCGGGGAGTGATTTCATCGCCATCGGCAATACCTACATCTGCGAACTGATCGGCTTGGATCGGGCAGGCAAACCGCTAGGGCCGTATTCGCGCATTTACGAGCAGCTGTTTTTCTCGTTCTATGCCAATACCTTGACCATGTACCGCGATCAGTACGAGGCATTCGGTGACGCCGAAGTCATGCCGATCAAGGTGATCTGGGACTACACCTACTATTGGGGCGTGCTCTGTCAGCTGGTTTTCCAGAATCGCCTGACAGACCTGGGCCTGCTCGGCGAACTGCAGGGTGAATTTGCCAAGGCGGCCAAACTCAATCTCGACATGCAGGCTTTCTTCCAGCGTTGGACCTCAATCAGCAAAGGCGACAACCCGGCAGTGTTGCTGGATCAACAGGATCTGCAATGGTTCGTCGGCATGAATGCAAGCTTGCATGATGAGCTCAGCGATGCCGAAGTGCGGGCGCGACTGCGTGGCAATGTCACGCTGATGAGTGATTTGGCGTCGACCATCGTTGCACGTGCGCAAGCCGCGCATCCGAGCTTGGATTCCGCCGAGCTGCCAATCGAATCGAGCGTGGCGACACCGTTGTTTGCATGATTGCGGAAAGTCTCTGTTTATCCATGTAGGAGCCCCACCAGGGGCGAGCTTTTCCGCGAATTGACGGAGCGCTCGCCCGTGAACGGGCTCCTACCAAGAGCACGCTAACGAAGGCTGAATCCGCTTCGCGGGTTCCGCCCTCCGAGTGCTATCCGGTAATCATTTCGATTGCGGCAATCAGGCCTACCGAAGTGCGTTCTTCGCAAATCAGTTGATTCAGCCGAGGTCGCCGAGTTGGGCATCCATCGTGGGCGACTTCAGCCACTCGGCAATATCCTTGCCGAGCGCCTTGACGGTTCGACCGAGCACCGAACACGAGCCCTTGTAACCACCGAACGCACCACCCATCGAATTACGGCGACCGACAAAGCTGCCGATCACAGCGCCATCGCGGTAGAGCGTGCCGGTCACCAAGGTGCTCTTGCGATGCCCGATGAATGGATTGCCTGCCGATACGGCATCTTTGATGTGTACATCGAGCACCATGCCGGGCGAGTCCGTCTGCACGGAATCAGCAAATTCAACGGTAAGTTTTTGCTCTTCGCGAGCATATTCCTCGGTGTAGGCGGCGAGTTGATTCTGGATATCGCACTCCTTCTTGATCTTCCCGGCGATCATTGCGTCGTCGGAATAAGGAACCGGCTTGGCCATGGTGATCGCATCGGCTGCAATCGCCGAGGTGGAGATAAAGCTCACGCAGATCAAGAAAAGAGTTTTGCAATGGCGCATTGTTTTTTCCCCTGGAGAAGTAATTGATAAGAGTGCACGACTTTGACGAAATCAACACGTGTGCACAAGCCTCAAGCGAGGGCTTGACATCTCAACCCATGCCGCCGTTGATGCCGATCACCTGGGCATTGATGTAAGCCGCTTCGTCGCTGCACAGGAAGCCAACGAGTGCCGCTACCTCATCCGGCTTGCCCACACGTGCTGCAGGCACGATGGCCTTGACCATGGCTGAGTCGAAGGTTTCACCGAGCATGCTGCCCTCAATCATCCCTGGCGCGACCACGTTGACGGTGATCCCGCGCGAGGCCATCTCGCGGGCAAGGGATTTGGATGCGCCGTGCAGGCCGGCTTTGGCAGCGGCGTAGTTGGTCTGGCCACGATTGCCCAGCACGCCAGCCACCGATGAAACGCTGACGATGCGCCCGAAGCGTGTTCGCGCCATCGGCAGCAGCAGCGGTTGGGTGACATTGAAGAACCCGTGCAGCGAGACATCGATCACGCGTCGCCATTGCGCCTCGGTCATCCCGGCCATCGGCGCATCGTCGTGAATGCCCGCGTTGTTGACGAGAATCTGGATCGGGCCATCGACGAGCAAGGCTTCAAGCGCAGACCGACTCGCCTCGCCATCCGCCACATCAAACGCGACTGCCGACGCCTTGCCACCCGCTTGCCGGATTTCATCGGCAATCACCTCGGCACGCGCGACATTGGAGTGAGCGTGCACGATGACCTCGCATCCGGCCTGCGCCAGTGCGCGCGTTATTGCGCTGCCGATATCACCACTGGCGCCGGTGACGAGCGCGCGTCGAGGAGTTGAAGGCATGACTTGGGTTCCTTGATTGGAGCTTTTCTATGGATGGAAATTCGGGTGCGAGGATAGCAAGCAGATTGCGGTTTGATTTTTGGGTTGCCAGTTCAGAATTGATTGGTCGCTTGTTTGATGTCCCGCCGTGGACGTTGGACCGAAAACGACTAACTGTGAAAGCACGCCCCTTCTGAGCGCGGCTCGCACACAAGAATATAAAAAGACAAAAGCAACGCGACCGAAGGAAGTCCCTTTTCGGGACGACTGTAGGCGCTCCCTTCGCAGCATGGCTTGAAAAATCCAATATTGATGTCGCGCTCAGCCGCGGAGTCGAACAGAAGAAGAGCGTTCGGGAACCCGCGCGACTTTACCGGACTATTCCCAACTTCCTGGGTGGGACAAAAGCTCGCCCCTGGTGGGGCTCCTACCTATTACGTTTCAACTTTCGGTTGCGGACGCAACATGACTGCTGCGCGTCCGCTGGCGATCTCCATGCCGGCATGTTCAATCCGAAACGCATACTGCCAGCTTGAATCGGATCCCATCAGGCGTTCGCCATGCACCTCAAGTGGCCCATCTAGATTATCAATGCGCGCGACCGCAAGCGACACTCCGCGCAACGAAACGAGGAATCCTGGTGCTGCCGCAATTCCAGATTCGCGCGCCATCAGGGCGCCGTGGACGGCCATCGATTGGGCGCCGTACTCGCACAGGTGAACCGCGCGCAAGATGCCTGCGTCGCGCAGCGGATTGTCGTCGCGTCGATGCGAGTCACTGCGTGCGTGGATCGCGCTTTCAGTCCATGCAACCACACTGTCCAGCAAACACATCGTTCCTTTATGCGGAATCAGCTGCGCCCAATCCGACTTATCCAGCATCGTCTGAACGCCCCTTGCGTGCCATCAGGATCGACAGACAAAAATGAAAGCCGACACCAAGACTGACCGTCAAACCAATTGCACGCAGCACCGGCAGAGATGACCATGCAAGCAAGGCGAAAACCAGCAATGCCGAAATCACGCAGACCAGGGTGGCATGCAAGGTGCGACGCGCTTCCGCTTCATCCGGCGTTGTGCGCTCGAAGAACAGCGCGTAATGCAGGCCGAGACCGGCGGCAAGCGTCAGCGCCACCAGGTGAAACAGCGAGAGAGACGTTCCACTGAAGCGCAGAACCGCGAGCACGAGGATCGTCGCCAAGGTCATCGGCGCAAGCACATGCCAAGCGCGGCGAAGATCACGAAATGCGATAAACACGGTGATTACCAGGAGTACCACGGCGATGCCGAACGCGCGCAGGATACGTTCGCGATACGAGGCGACGAGGGATTCGGAAGCGCCCTTGAGATCGAGCAGACGCACAGCACCGTTGGTTTCGCTGGCGAGCGTTTCGAATGCCGCAGCATCCTGCATGCCGATGATGGTACCGAGGCCAAGCCATTGGCCTTGACGCTCAACCAGCATCGCGCTGATTCGCGCGCCGATCGGAGAACGGGCAAACGCGGCCGGGGTCAACGGAGACAACGCGCGCGCCTTCTCCACATCATCGATGAACGGGGCAAACAGGCCCGCGCGGAATGGCAAATCTTTTTCCGCCTCAGCCAGCATCGCCGATAGCGTAGTGCGATCGGGCAAGCGCGCCTGGCGCGCGCGCTGGGTGGCGAGGCTGGGCAGATAGCGGCTAGGCAGTTCGACCGCGTCGACCGCGCCCTGCTCAACCAATGCAGCGACACTCGGCGTTATTTGCTCGGACAATGCGAGAACGCCCTCGGCATCCTTTGCCTCGACGATAAGCAGATATCGCACATCGGGTGCGCCGAGTGCGGCATGCAAGCGTCCTTCGCGCTGCATCAATTCCCTTGGTACCGGCGTCAACGCGGCAAGATCGTTCTGCCAGAACGGCGTCGACGCCGTCCATAACATGATCGCTGCAATCACCAGCAGCAGCGCCGGTAACCATCGCGGACGCGGCAGCGCTTCAAGCCAGTTCCAGGCCTGGGCCAATCCGGGCGTGTCGGCGGCGTCGCGAAACTTCAGCGGCAAGACGCGCGGCAGGAGATAGCGGGTGCTGAAGCCGGCAACCAGCAACCCGCTGATCGTGAATACGGCCAGTTGCATGAGCCCGGTAACGCCTGAGGCAAAAAACGCGAGATAGGCGATGCAAGCCGAGGCGATCGCGGTCAGCAGCAGCGGCCACAGTTCGCGAATACTTTCGAGTGCTGTCTCGCCGGCACGTCGATGACTTAGCAAGCGGATCGGATATTCCTGGGCAACACCGAGCAAAGTGAAACCGAAAGCCAGGGTAATGCCATGCATCTCGGTGAAAACGAACGCAATCGCGGCAACCCCGGCAAGCGCGCCCGATGCAATCGGCAAAGCGGCCAATCCGAGTACCGCGACACTGCGATAGGCGAGCAACAGCAAGATGATGAAACCGACCGTACTGATGCGCCCCAGCCATTCCGATTCGCCGCGCGTACTGGCGTTGATCAGAACCGTAAAGTAGCCGGGACCGCTGATGATGAGCTGGGCTGAATCGTCCTTGCCCTTGACCGCATCGAAGGCCGACTGGATTGCCGCAACCGCGAGGCCCTGCCCGGCAGGATCAAAGCCTGCCGCTTTCGTTTGCACCAGCAGCAAGGCTTCATCATCCGGCGAAAACCAGACACCATCGCGCACCAGCGGCTGTTTGGGCGGTGACCACTGCTCGGCCAGCTTCATGATTTCGAGGGTTGGATCGCGTGGCAGCAAGGGCTTGAGCAGGGTCGCCGCCGGCGATCCGAGATCCTCGACGCGCTGACTCAGTTCATCGGCCAGCAGCGCCTCATTCAATGGCTCGTCGTCGAAACTCGACGTCAAAAGATAGCGATACGGCAGCAGGCTGTCATCGAGCAAGCCGGCATCGAATTCGCCATTGACCACCTGGCTGAACTGCTGATCCTTGCGCAGAGCCGTGCTGAAGGTGCGACTCAGGTCGGCGAGGCGTGCATCATCCTCACCACTGATGGCGAGCAGCAACAAGCGCGATCCGGGACCTTCGCCAATCTGTTCCATCAGCAACTTCTGATCGGCTGTTTGCGCCGGCGGCATGAAGCTGCGCAGATCGGTGGTGATCTTCAGCGTATGCACGGTCCATGCGCCAACCCCTAGCAGCACAACGACCCAGCCAATCAGCAGGCCGAATCGACGGACACGCGGACTCACGGGGCGGCGACTCCCGCTTGGCATGTCTGCTCGACATTTTTCTGGGACAGTGGCTGCGGCAATTTTGCGGTGGCCAAGTCCTCGACCATGAGAATGCTGACGTCAGCATCGGCATCGATGATGCTGAAGCAACGAGCCTTGTCACCAGCTCCATCAACGCGCAAGGCGTCAATGCGTTTTTTCAGGCGCTTGTCTTTGGGCGAGAGCATGAGTTGCCAGTGCGCTTGATCGCCACTGCTGCTCAGATCGAAATCATGCTCAAGGGCCTTGGCGTCACCACCGAGCAAGGCGCTGAATCCGCGCAGGAAGCCTTCGAGTTCGGGCACGCGATCCAGTGAAATCTGGCGCGGTTTGCGCTTGCCTCGCTGAACCGTGACCTGGCCATCGGCAATTGTGGTGGTTTCTTCGTAGGGCTTGTCGACGCGCTTGCCAAGTTTGCCCGGGCCGAGATATTCGAGCTCGCCGTGTGCGACCAGCGCACGGTCGTACATATGCGAAAAACGCACTTCGACATAAGCCGTACGCGCCGGCAGATCACGCTTGAGTCCACTGACCAAGGCCAGCGGATCGATCTCAGCCGCGTTCACCAGGCATGGCAGGATCAGGCATAGCAGGCTGCTCGCCGTGAGCAGCTTGGAGGTTCCAGAAATCATAGAAATTGAACCAGTTGTAAGGATGGGCGCGGACGTGATACTCAAGCCGCTCAGCATAGCGTTGCACAAAGGCACGCAGTTCCGCCTCCCTTCCGCGACGCGGAAGGTCGAGCTGTTCAGCTAGTGTCTCGAAAATCAGGTCGTAACTTCGGTCGCCGCGATAGAGGCCCAGGCAGAGCACGATAGGCACTTTGAGCATGCTCGCGATTAGGAATGGGGCGACTGGGAAGTTCGCGGGCGAGCCGAGAAACTCAACCTCGACCGTCGCCTCGTTCGGTCGCGCACGATCACCGAGCAGGGTCGCCAGATGGCCTGCTTGCATCGCGTCGTGCAGGGCAAACACCACCTCATGGCCGGGCCGCGAGGCATCAATAACATTGTTCGCGATCGCCGGATTGAGCGCGTGCAGCAGCTCGGTCATTGCCGGCGTCTGGCGCGTATTGAGTACGACACGCACGGTTACGTCCGGGCGCTGCAGCGACATCACGCGCAAGACTTCGAAGCTGCCGACATGGGCACCAAGCAGCAGCATGCCGCGATCCGGACGCATCTGCTCGTGCAGCTCATCCAGACCGTACACCTTGATATCGAAGCGACGCAGGTTTTCCGTGAGCAGGTAGATGCGATCGAGAATGGTCGCCGCAAAGGAGTGGATGTGACGCATGACCATCCAAGCGGACGCGGGTTTGCCCAGCACGCGCTGGAGATAGGTGTAGGAAGCGCGGCGCTCGACGGGCCGGCGCAGAAAGAAATACAAGGTGATCGGATACAGCAACAGGCGTGCGCTGGCGCGACCAAAGGTCAGGCCAATCGTGCGGATCAGCCACAGCGCGAAACGTCCGCCGCCCTCGCGATGCTCACTCCAATGGTTACTCATGCGAGCTCCCCATCGCCCGTGGTCAGCAACTCACCCTCACGAGTCAGGCGGAAGCGAATATTTGATCCATCGAGCCGAATGTGCAGCTCGGCATCCTGCTCAGGCAGCAGGGGGGCCCGGAACTTGACGGCGGAAAGGCGCTTCAGCGGGCCAAAACCTTCGCGTTCGAGGCATGCGGCGACGCGATCCAGAATGATCACGCCGGCAACCACCGGCTCGCCTGGAAAGTGTCCTGGCAAACTGGGGTGCTCAGCAGAAATCCGTACAAGCTCGACCCATTCACTACCCACTTGCGTCATCAAATCAGGAGCTCCGTGGCGTGCGCAGATCGGAATCGCGCAACAGTTGCGGCCAGTTCTGCATCAGTTGGCGCAGAAATTGAGCCGGTGGTACGTGAGGAATATGGCGAAGATACCAACGTCTGAAAGCGTATTCGACCAGCATGAATACGGCTGGCAGCGCGTAGCCACCCACGTGCAGCCAGGTCATCGCCCAGCGGTGGCCCGAGGATTCCACCGGCAGCTGCGGCAGCCACCAGATCATCAACACGGCAAACAGCAGCACCTGAACAACAAACAGCACTGCCCATGCGCCGGTCAGCACGCGTGCATAATTTTCCACGCGCGGCTGATGCAGCCGCTCGATCCCTTCGATGGCGATAATCGCGCGTGCAATCAAAGGCGTATGCCCATTCGTCAACGACCAGGCGAACAGAATTGCCAGACCAAGATTGATCGCCAGCGGAACGAGATCGAGCGCAACTCGACCATTCCCACTGAAAGCCAGGCCGACAATTACCGCGACCAGCAGCAACCAGATTACCCAGGCGCCAGGTGAATGACTGCGCAAGCGTGGATAAAGCACGGCACTGATCAGAAGTACCACGCAAACGGCCGAAAGGAGATCGTTGCGGGTGATCCATGCAATCAGCACAAGCGCCATGTAGCCGACGATCAACCCGATAACGCGAAACCGTTGTCGCGGGTTCGATGCGGGTTCCAATTCGGAAGGGAGTTTTTCCGGGCGATTCATGCGCAAGAAATGAAAGGCATTCGCCCAAGGAACAGGATGGAAATGTAACATGGCGCAGCTCAGAGGTTGCGACCTATGGCGCTGGCCAGCATTCGATCGAATCGCTTGCGTGGCTCTTGTTCTTTCAATTTCAACCAGGGAAAACGTTTATGCATTCACAGGTCGACTGCGACGTCCTGGTAATCGGTGGCGGGCCGGGCGGCAGCTCGGCAGCAACGATGCTCGCACGCAAGGGCTGGAAAGTTTTGCTGCTGGAAAAAGATCAGCATCCGCGATTCCATATTGGCGAATCCTTGTTGCCGTGCAATCTGCCGATCTTCGATCAACTCGGCGTCCACGAGAAAGTCCGCGAGTTGGGCATCATCAAACAGGGTGCCGACTTCCAATCCGACGATGGCAACTATCAGACATTTCATTTCCGGCGCGCGCTGGGCGGCTCGCCGCCGCATGCGTATCAGGTCAAGCGCGAGGATTTCGATCAGATGCTGTTCGAGCACGCGCGCGAGACGGGCGTTGATGCGCGCGAGCGGGTCAAGGTTATAGCAGCAGAAGTACTGGGGATCGATTCGGTTCGTGCAACCGCGCGTGATCGTGACAATAACGATATCGCCATCCGCGCGCGCTATCTGATCGACGCCAGCGGACGCGATACGTTCCTTGGCAGCAAATTCAAGCTCAAGCGCAAGAATGACGAACATCAGAGTGCGGCGATCTTTGCCCACTTTGTCGATGTCGAACATCGCCCCGGCGAGGATGCCGGCAACATCAGCATCTACAATTTCGATTACGGCTGGTGCTGGTTCATTCCGCTGAAAGGCGGCGTGATGAGCGTCGGCTGCGTGTGTTGGCCGGATTACCTCAAGCAGCGCAAAGGCGAGACGGAGAAGTTCCTGATGCAGACGCTGGAGCTGATGCCCGAGGCATGGGCCAGAATGAAAAACGCGCGGATGACCGGCGAAGTGAGAGTGACCGGCAACTATTCCTACACCTGTTCACGCATGGCCGGACCAGGCTGGATGATGGTCGGCGATGCCTGGGCGTTTCTCGATCCGGTGTTTTCATCAGGCGTCTATTTGGCCACGCATGGCGGCACGCGTGCGGCAGAGTTGGTGGATAAATCGCTGCGTGACCCTACCAGCGAAGCCCGTTTGCAAAAGCAGTTGGCGCGCCGCATTCGGCGTGGTGTCCGCGTATTCTCATGGTTCATCTACCGCTACAACTCGCCGGTAATGCAGAAAATGTTCGCCCGCCCGCGCAATCTGTGGCGGGTCGAGGATGGCGTGATTTCGATGCTCGCCGGTGATGTATTCGAAAGCCGACCGGTCATGCTTCGGGTATATTTGTTTCGTTTGTTCTACACAATCGCCGGCGTGTTTTCGTTGGGAGACTGGTTACGCAGCCGAGGCAATCGCCGCCGTCAGGCGCGCACCGAATTCAGCGGCGGAACGACGCCCGTGGATCCCGCTTGAGCCGTGACTTCGGATCGATTTCCGCCGATGCAAACGATTGACCATCAACTTCTGGGACAGGAATTTATTCGCGCAAGTGGTGCCGCGGATCTCCCAGCGGGAGAAATCCACCTATGGCTATGGCAGACGCAGGAATCGCTGGCGCCGCGCAAACTGACATCGCTGGCGCGGACTCGTCTCAGCCGTTTGTTGCAACGCTACGCCGCCAGCGGCGATGAACCGATCATCGAAGTAGGCGAGCACGGCAAACCGTTCGTTGCTGACAGCCGATATCCCTACTTCAATATCAGCCACAGTGGCGACTGCGTGATGTTCGCTTTTTCGCGCGACCACGAACTCGGGGTCGATATCGAGAAAGCAGAATCCCGGCGCCGTTTCAGCTCGCAGGAATTGGCCGCGCGTTTTTTCACCCAAGAGGAGTCAAGCGCGCTCGCCGCCTTGGATGAGCAAACGCGGGATGCGGCGTTTCTACAGCTCTGGACCTGCAAGGAGGCAGTGCTCAAGGCGCTCGGTCACGGCCTTTCATTTGGCTTGGATCGCCTGCGATTCGCGCTCGATGAGAGCGCGACAGCGCAGTCGCTGGAGGCTATCGCCGAAGAGGCTGGCGCACCTGCAGACTGGCAGATTCACCGCTTTACACCGGCCGAGGACTTTCTCGGCAGCCTAGCCTGGCGTGGGCCACCGCGAGCGATCAGAACCTGGCTGCTGGATGCGCGCGATGGCGCCCCGGCATGAGCGATCAGCTCGTACGCTGCTCTTGGATATGCGCCGACAAGGCACGCAGGCTGCCAAAAATCTCGCGGTTATCCGGATTGTCCGAGCGCAACTGGAAACCGTAATGTTTGGAAACCGCCAAAGCCAGCTCCAATGCATCAATCGAATCCAAACCCAGATCACCGTCACCGAACAAGGGAGCCTCTGGATTAATCGCATCAGCCTGAACATCCTCGATATTGAGGCTGCTGACGACGAGCTTGGCGAGCTCCTGCTCAGCCGGAGTTTGGGTGGTGGAGCCCTTTGCGTCGGTCACGGATTTGCCTGGCGTCAGTGAATTCTGGCCGCGCAGTGTATCATCTGCCACCTTGATTTCTGTGATCGCCAATTCTCGCAACGTGTCGTCAATCGAAACAAAATCACTCTCGCCAGATGAAGTCATGCCGCTCTTGCGAGTGAGCTATGAACAGGTTGCTGCCGACGCCCTGCTTGCCGATCCTAATGTGCTGGCCGTCATGGGTTTCAGCACGGCTGCATCTGCTCTCGCGGATCCGAGGTTTATCCGAGTTGGCCTTGAACCTGCTGGCCAGCATCGCTGCGAGGTTTGGCGATCGGCCGGACCGATCGATCACGGCTATCGCGAAGATCTTCGCTGGAGCAGTGACGGCAACTATCTTTTTTTCGCCATTGAGGTGGATGAAAGCAAGGCAGGAAGTATCGACGTGGCGGCCGAACAAGCTTATTCGGCGATCTGCGATTTGCTTGAACAGCATCGCTTCGTCGATGGTCGAGCGGGTCATATCCTGCGCCTGTGGAACTATCTGGACGCGATCAACGAAGGCGAAGGCGATGATGAACGCTATCGACATTTTTGTAGCGGTCGTGCCCGTGGCCTGAAAATTGGCGCTCGTAATGGGTATTCGGCGGCTACGGCGATCGGTCGACGCGACGGCGTACGGGTGCTGCAGATCTACGGCATGGCCGCGCGAGAAGCCGGCATCGCTGTGGAGAATCCACGTCAGGTCAGTGCCTGGGAATATCCCCGTCAATACGGCCCCGTCTCGCCGACATTCGCTCGTGCCACGCGGACCGCCTCGAACCAGCTGCTGGTTTCCGGCACGGCAGCCGTGGTCGGCCATCAATCTCAGCATGTCGGCGACACCTTGGCCCAACTCGACGAGACCTTGGTCAATCTCGACAGCCTGCTGCAGGCCGCTGGCAAGGATATCGCCTCGCGCGGTATCGAAACCTCGCTCCTCAAGGTGTATCTGCGCGATGCGGCCGAGACCGATTTGGTCCGGCAGCACTTGTACAAGCGCTTGCCCGGCTTGAGCGAACCGCTGATCCTGTTCAGCGACATCTGCCGTAGCGATCTGCATATTGAAATCGACGGAATTCAGGGCTGAATCCGGCGCAATCCCGTTTTCCCATGGCCAAGTGGCCGTGGCAAAAGCAGCTACCTGATCGATTTTCAAGCGGAATGTGATGGGAATCACACATTGCCTGTGCGCGTTGTCCGCAAACCAATGCGATGCAATGGTCGAATCCAACGCCTTTTGTGGTGCTAGCATTGACTCCGCAGCATCACAACCGGCGTTGGACGCCACGGAGACATCATGAAAAAGCGATTGGGACACTACGACATCGTTGCCGAGCTGGGTCGCGGAGGCATGGGCGTGGTCTACAAGGGTCACGAATCCTCACTCAACCGCTACGTTGCCATCAAGGTGCTGGCCGATTCGCTGGCTCACGATGAGGGCGTCAAGGAACGCTTTCTGCGTGAAGCGCGCAGCATGGCCGCGCTCAACGATCCCAACATCATCCAGATCTATTACATCGGTGATGATGAGGGTCAAACCTATTTCGTCATGGAATTCGTAGAAGGTGAATCCCTTGGCACGCTGCTCAAGCGCGAGCACAAGGTCGCAGTGGGTCCGGCCGCGAAAATCATCTATCAGACCGCGCTCGGTCTCTCCACGGCACACGACAAGGGCGTCATCCATCGCGACATCAAACCCGGCAACCTGATGGTGTCGAGTCGCGGCACGATCAAGATTGCTGATTTCGGCATTGCACTGTCGAACCAGGATCTGTCGAACAAATTGACCTCAACCGGCGAGTTCGTCGGCACACCAGGCTATTTGTCTCCAGAAGTCTGCCTCGGCCAAGTGGTCGATCAGCGATCCGATATTTTCTCTCTCGGCATCGTGCTGTTCGAGATGCTGGCTGGGCGCATGCCGTTCACAGATGAGTCGCCGTTGGGCTTGATGCTCGAAGTCGTGCGTGCCGAGATTCCGGATGTGCGCGAACTGAATGGCGAGGTTGACGAGAAGATCGCCTGGATTCTGTCGAAGATGATTGCCAAGGAACCCGACGATCGCTACCAGAGCTGTCACGAGCTGGCCGAGGATCTACTTGCTCATCCGTTGGTCTCCAGGCCTGGCCCGATCACCATCTTCCCCAAGGTTTCGGCGGCGGCAGCGACCATGATCGGGCAGAAAACCCCGGTTTCCGCGCAACAGGCCTTGCCGAAGACGCCGGTTTCCAATTTTGGAGCGGCTGCAGCCAACACGCGGATTACTCCATCATCCCAACCGATTCCTCCCACAGCGCCGCCTGATCTTGGCACGGCGGCTTCGGCGTTCGAGCGAAAATCGGTACTCGATCGAAACAACGATGCGGGCACGCGCAAGGGCAGTTCGGCATTGCCGATCGCTATCGCGGCCATCCTGGTACTCGGCCTGGTTGGCGGAGCGTGGGCGTTTCGCGACAAAATTCCTGGTCTGAGCAATATCGACAGCAACGCGGTTGCCGTCTCGACGCAGAGTCAGCAGGGTGACTCGATGACGAGCACCACTAATAGCAGCGACTCCAGACAGGCTGGCGACAATCCCGGCGGGTCAACGAACGACGCGGCAAAGCGCAACGACTCGAATTCTTCGGAAAACAACTCAAGCGCGGAGTCTGCAACGACGTCAAGCGACAACGTAGCGGTCGCTGATTCAAGCGATGGCGACGGCCCGGGTCCACGCGCCTCTCGAGCCGACGTTGACGCTTTGCAGAATCTACCGGCAGCTCGCGCTGCAGAAGAATCCCGAACCAACGTTCCGAGGCCGCGCGCCGAGGATGCCACTGAAGTGGCGATGGTGAAAACACCGAAGGTGACCCAACCGGCCAAACCGCATGTGCCGACTATCGCGGTGATGGTCGGCGGTGACGATGTCATTACCGAACCGGCACGCGATGCCGTGGTGAGCTTGCTACAGCGTCGCGGCTTTCGCGTCATCGAAGCAGGTGAAGCGAGCGGAAAACCAAACATGGCGTCACTCCGCGGTCGCGCCGACGCGGTGGTCTTTATCCACGCCAAACCGGTCGGCTCGCAGGAGCTCCAGTACTACGGGCAGAGCTCGACGCTGTACACGGTTCAGATGGGTGTGAAGGCCTATCGCGTTTCCGATGGCAGCACGCTCTGGAGCAGCGGTACCGAGCAGGTCAACTTCAGCACCTTGAATGCAACCGAGAAAGCCCAGGAAGCAATCGAGCCGATGCTCGACGCCGTCGACAGCAATCTTGAGGAGTTTCGCTCACGCCGTCGCGGTTGAGGCTTGAGCAAGGACAATTGTGTCGCCGAGCATCACGACTGCAGTCGTTGATGCTCGGAATTCAACAGCGAAACGCAAAGCAAGATCACTTCTATCCAAGGAGTTCTTGCGCGCATCGAACAGCGAAAATCCCCCCGCTCGCTTGCGAAATCGAAGCGGGACTCCAAAGCGATCAGACACGGGCCTCCGACTATCGCAAGCCATCCAGGTAAATCCCGGCCAGACGTTTGGCGCGCGTGGTCACCCGCGAGCGAATGTCCAAAGTCCACTCTCGGCCAAAAGGCGTCATTCGGCTCCATAAAGAACGCATCCGATCTAAAGGATCAACCGAGTGCCATGGAGGACTTGAGGGGCATCGGATCAGGCAGTTACGTCCTAGGAAGTATGTCGAGGGCATTGCACTCGACTGGGCGCAGACGCCTGAGGACGTAGCCCGGTTCGCCTAGCTCTTGCCAGATCCTGATTCCGACTACATGACGGGACAGGGCTCGATCATCGATGGCGGACTGGTCTACCGATAGACCGATAGCTAGAACGTCAGAAAGAAGCACAGGAATCATCCCGAAGATCCATGTCAGACCATACGTCATCGTAATGCGCATCCATGACAAGCACTTCATGTTCAGCTGCTTCGTGCGGATGCACGAAAGGCCAAAATAACAAGATCGTGAGACCCAGAAATCGTGAGTCCCGGAACGGGGAATCACGATTCAATCTCCGAGGTCATTGCGGGAATATCACCGACGGGCTTGCTGCGTCATCGCTAATAACGGACTTGGCAGCGCATCAATCGAGTCTGCTCGTCAACTGGCCTGACTAGAATTCGGTCGCGGGGTTAAATCGCTTTGCAGGATTCGACGATCGGGCCAGACGTCCCATCAGCCTGGTGGCGCAAAAGTGTGCCTTCGGAACCCGAACCGGAACCTTTCGTCCACCATTCCAGGTCGCTACCCACGTATCTGGCGCCGCTGCCGGACACAGCGATTTCCATCTCCTGTTCGCTTCCCTTGTAGATGACCGTGGCTGCGTCGGTGGAGGCGTAGGTTGCAGCAATCGTTTCGCCGCTATCGCAGCGATAGGTGAGCGCGTTAGACGTAGACGCCGCTACAGGTGCCTGTTGATCCTTGTCGATGGACGGAGAACGCGCGCAAGCAGAAACGAGCAGGATGGACGCGAACGTGATGGAAGCAAGGATTCTCATTAGGATTCTCCATGCTGTTGGAAGGCGATCTTGAGTGCTGCGCACTTCATGTGCTTTTTCGATACAGGCCTCGATCTTTTGCTCGCGCCGCAAGATCACTCAAGACATGGGTTCGGGTTCTCGTAGCTCTCCGATCTTCGGCGGCAGCGGGATGAATTCGCCGTTATCGAGATCGGGCAACTTCATCCGCCCGGCCGCCCAGTCCTCACGTGCCTGATCGATGCGCTCCTTCGACGAAGACACGAAGTTCCAGTCAATGTAGCGCGGCCCCACCGGCTCGCCGCCGAGGGCCATGACCACGGAATCACCAATGGCAGTAATGGTTGCTGGCTTGCCAGGTGCAAGCACGGCCATGGCGCCAGCCTCGATCGTTTGACCATCCAGCTCTACCGCGCCATGCGCCACGTAGACAGCACGCTCCGGGTACTCCGCAGGCAGCGACACGCGTGCTCCATTTTGCAATTGCCAGTGCACGTAGAACTGGGGGGATTCGATGCGTACCGGTGAAACAACACCCGACAGCCGGCCGGCTATCAGCCGCCCTGCCACGCCGTCGTCCTCG
>JBBSVJ010000008.1:0-36830 GCA_038233665.1 Lysobacterales bacterium | reverse complement strand
TGGGTCCGCCAGCGCAGCACGGTAGGACGTCAGCAGGTGTATGCCGCCCTCCGCCGCCGGGTGGGCGTCGGTCGGCCCGCCCTGCTCTACGTCGGAAACGCCAGCCTCCCGCGGCACATGGTGCTCGTGATGCCCGCGACGGGCCGGCAGGAGCTCGACGTCTACGAACCCTCAGCAGGCCGGGTCGTCGACCTTCGAGAGCAGGCGTTCGTCGAACGTCGGCTTGCCCTCGCCGGGTGGGACGTCCCGTGGGCCGTGGTCTGGTCAGGATCGAAAGAGCGTCAGCGCGCAGCACTGACCGAGAAAGGCCAGTGCGATTCTTGTGTAGTCCGAAACCTTTCGTTTGCGCGGTCAAAAAATAATGTATAAGTTAAGAAAGTTAATAGGAATAAGTTAATTATTAGCCAACAAAAGTGACAAGCGCTGCACTGATCTGGTCGGCCAGCGCGCCAATCTGGCGGGCTTCGAGGCGGCTCGTAATTCGGCTGACAAGTTTTGTCTGAAAGCGATCGTCGTGACCCTGGATTTCCTTCGGTCGATGCAGCGACCGCGATCGTGACGATAGATCAGGGCGGCGGAAATCCGAACGCGAGTTGAAAATCGCCGTTTGCAGAAAAAGCTGAAGTCGAGGCGGCGCCGCGACTCCAGTTCAGTGGATCACCAGACCTTGCAACGCTTGTCGGCGACCATTGCTTGACCGGCCTTGCACGAAAACGCGGATTGGAACTCCGGCATGTTGACCATCAAGCCATTGACCCGGAAGCGCCCCGGTGAATGCGGGTTGGTCAGGGCGCTCGCGCGCAACTGTTCGGGGCGGACGTTAGAGCACGCCCATTGCGCATAGCCGACAAAGAAACGTTGCTCGGGTTTAAGGCCATCAATAGTTTGCAGGTTCTGCCCGGTGGTTTCCGCACGCCAGGCGATCCAGGCGAGCACGAGTCCACCGAGATCGGCGATGTCTTCGCCCTCGGTCAACTTGCTGTTGATCTTGATGTCATCGACGATCGTGTATTGCGCGTATTGATCGACGATGCACTGAGCGCGCTCCTCGAAGGCTTTTCCGTCTTCCGGCGTCCACCAGTCCTTGAGGTTGCCTTTGGCGTCAAACTGGCGGCCTTCGTCGTCGAAGGCATGGGTCAACTCGTGGCCGATCGTGCCGCCGGTATTGCCGTAGTTTGGTGCATCGTCCATCTTTGCGTCGTATAGCGGTGGCTGCAGCACGCCGGCGGGGAAGTTGATGTCGTTCATCTGCGGGTCGTAGTAGGCATTGACCGTCGGTGGCGACATCTGCCATTCGCCGCGATTGACGGGTTTGCCTATTTTGTCGAGTCGGCGACGTTGCTCGAATCGGTTTCCACGTTCGATATTGCCGGCGAAATCGTCGCGTGCGACGGCCAGAGTTCCGTAGTCTCGCCACTGATCCGGATAGCCGACCTTGTTGACGATGGCATCAAGTTTGGCGATTGCCTTGTCCCGGGTCGCATCGCTCATCCAGTCGAGTTTTTCGAGGTCCTCGCGCATCGCCGTCTCTACGCGCTCAGCAATATGTACAGTGTCCTTCTTCAGTTCCGGGCTGAACGCGCGTTCGATGAATTCATGGCCGAGAGCCTCGCCGAGTTGATCATCGACCAGGGCCACGCAGCGTTTCCAGCGCGGCTGTTGTTGGGGGACGCCACGCAAGGTCTTGCGATAGAAATCGAAGTCCGCGTCGACAAATTTGGTCGACAGATAAGGTGCCATCGCATGCGCGAGGTGCCAGCGCAAATAGGATTGGATATCGCCCAGGCTGCGCTTGGAAAACTCACCGGCGAGGGCCTTGAAAAAGGCCGGTTCGGCGACGTTGAACGGCACCGTCGTTGCCAGATCACGTCGCGCGAGATAGACGCCCCAGTCGAAATTCGGTGTCAGCGCCTGCAGGCCTTTGAGATCCATCTTGTGATCGAGTTTATAGGGGTCACGACGATCGACCCGGCTTAGCGAGGCCTTGGCCAATGCAGTCTCGATCGCCAGCACGGCATCGGCTTGTTGCGCGGAGCTTTTCGGTGAATCACCAAGCAACGCGAACATGGATTCGACATGAGCATGGTAGCTTGCGCGAAGCTTTATGGATTTTTCATCATCTTTCAAATAGTAGTCGCGATCAGGTAGTCCAAGGCCGCCGCGATCGGTCTGCGCAATCACTTGCGCCGCATCGCCCAAGTCCTGACCGGATCCGAAAGTGAAGAAAAATCCATCACTGGCGGTGGCTGATTGCAAGCTTGCCAATACCTCGGGCAACTCTGATTTGTTTTTCATCGCAGCGATGCGAGTCAGCGAGTCGCGCAAAGGCGCCGCGTCGCGCTTGTCAACGGTGGTTTCGTCCATGCAGGCGGCGAAGTAGTCGCCGAGCTTGTGCTGGACCGGGTCGGTATCGGGCTTTTCCGCGAGCGCTTGAAGAATGCCCCAGAGGAAACGCTGGTTGTCCTGATAGAGTTTGCCGTAGACGCTCCAGCTCGATTGATCAGCGGGAATCGGATTGTTCTTGATCCAGCCACCGCAGGCATACTGGTAGAAATCCTCGCAGGGATCGGCGCTGCGATCCATGGACTGCAGATCAAGGCTGGGTGTGTAGGGTAGTGCCTTGCTCGGCGCGTCGTCAGCAGCGGCACTGGTCGACAAGGCGGCGGCAAGCGCCAGAACGGAAAGCCGGATGCGCATGGGTCACACTCCTGGAGGTGGAGAGTGACGATAGCGGCCGCGCCGCGCCGTCGCAATCAGCGTTTGCCGGTTGACTTGCGCAGGCAGCGTTGATAGCGATCATCGACGCGCTTGGCGAACCACGCGGTGGTCAACTTTCGAGTGATCTTCGGGCTTTCAAGCGTGATCCTCGGAATGATTTCGCGCGGCAGGCCACGCCCCTCGGCTTTCTCGGCTAGTTCGAATACGGATTGATAGAGCCGGGTCTCGGTGAAATCTTCGCGGTCACCTTTTTCGAGATCGCGACGAATGCGTGAGTCGCTCATGTCGAGTGACTTCGCCAGTGCTCTCACCGCGCGTTCTGTCGTGCCAATGCCGCTGCCATCGCGGCTGCGATCGTAGAGGATGAGGTCACCGTCGAAAGCCAACGGAATTCCACTCAGTTTGCTGACCGCCTGCTGGAACGCGGCATTGCGACTTGCATAAAAGCCCGCATTGAAATCGGCAAATCGATAGATCATGCGCGGATAGTCGGTCGGGTAGCCAAGCAAATGGGCAATCCCGAAATACATGCCGCCGCGGCGTGTAAACACTTCATGGCGCACCGAATTCTCGATCTGATAGGGGTAGCCGTGGTTTTTCGCATAGTGCTCGCTGAAATCGACGCTGACTTGCATCGGCCCCCCGGTTCGAACCGGATTGGCATCGGCGAACAAGCGTTTGCCGAGCGGAATCGAGGCAATCAGATCTTCGTAAATCACACTCAGCTCACGCTCGGTGTGGATCGCCGCGATACGCTCGTCGTAACGTTTGCCGTTCGGTGATTTCAGCTTCAGCGCGGTGCTGACGGCAAACTTCGGGATGTGATGGCTGGCAGCGCGCTTGTCGATCTCGCCGCGTGCGATCCGAGCCAGGTTGGGTACATGCGGATCGGCGGTGAAGGTTGACTCCTGTTCGGTGACTGCCAGCGCTGCACAGAGATTCTCGTCGTTGGGGGTAATTTCAAGCGCTGTAAATGCCGCCTGGATGTCGGCCGACCAGCCTGCACGGTCGTGCGTATTTGCCGGCAACATGCTTGTGATTCGCGCGCGCACCGCCTCCGGTCGGAACGCAGGTTCCGGCAATGTGGGGTGGCTTGCGCAGCCTGAGACGACGGCCAAGAATGCGGCAAGGCATAAAATGCGGGTCGATGAATGCAATGTCTTTCCTCTGTTTGAGCGCTCGACGTCGATCGAACTGTAGATCTTGAACTTGCTCCGAAGCAACGCGGTTTCGTGTCTCCGCGTGCGAGTTCGAAAGCAACGCTTCCGATGACCTTTGAGTGGAGGCGGGCTGGTCCATTTACAATCCGCAATCCGAGCAAACAAGGTGGCCGAAAATGCGCTCTCATCGAAAATAATGAGTCCATTCCTTCGACTCCGTCAGTACCCGCTATTCGACGGATATCTCTGAATCTGCTAGAATTAATTGGTAAACTATAGTACCTAATGATACTTTGTGAATTATAGACACTATGTGCTTTACGAGGGTAGGCGCTGAAAATGTTTCAAGTGGTTGTCTTCGCGTCATCGTCCACACATGGGCCGGAGTGACTCGCTCCCGGCAAGCAGCGTTAATCTTTGCGGCTAATCCGTGAATGGCAGCTTGTTGGTACATGAACGCGCCGAAGAGTCATTCCCGCAGCTTAAAACTACCATCGTTATCGCGCGGTAATTTGAATGCGCAATTTGAGCGGTTCAGTGTGGGTTTGGCATGCTGGGGGTCTATCAAGGGGTAGCGTCGCAATCTTGTTTCGGCGAGGTGCGCCTCGCTTGACCTGCAGGTGCGGCAATTCTGCCCCACACAAAAAACCTTTCGGAAGCCATCTATTCATGACTATTCCATTCGCGATCGCCGGCGTTCAAATGCATGTTCCGGCCATGACCAGCAATCTGGCCGCGTTACTTCAGCGTATCGAGATTGTCATGGCGAGATTTCCGTGGACGCAGATGATCGTGTTCAGTGAGTTGGCGCAGTGCGGCCCGGTGCCGAATGCGCCGGTCCAGTTGCCAGGACCGGAGGAAGCGTCGCTGCAAGCAGTCGCTGCAAGGCACGGCATTTGGTTGATCCCCGGCTCGGTTTTTGAGCGTGGTGAGGATGGAAAACTATACAATACCGCCTCGGTGATTGATCCAAGCGGCAACGTTGTCACACGCTATCGCAAGATGTTTCCGTTTCGTCCCTACGAACGGGATGTCACCGCCGGCAACCAGTTTTGCGTTTTCGATATTCCCGCCGTTGGGCGTTTCGGTTTGTCGATTTGCTATGACATCTGGTTGCCTGAGACCACGCGAACGTTGACCGCCATGGGCGCTGAGGTTCTTCTGCATCCCGTGTTGACCGGCACCATCGATCGCGATGTCGAGCTGGCCATCGCACGCGCAACCGCTGCCCAATTTCAGTGCTATGTTTTCGATATCAATGGGCTGGACGCGGGAGGCATCGGCCGATCCTGTGTGGTCGATCCCAGCGGGACAATGCTGGCGCAGGCGGGTGGCTCCACCGAGACCCTGCCGCTGGAAATTGATCTCGCGCGGGTGCGCCGTCAGCGTGAGGCGGGCGTCAACGGACTCGGCCAACCGCTCAAGAGTTTTCGCGATCGCGAAGTCGATTTTTCGGTTTATAGACGCGATGCGGGCGTTGACAGTTATCTTCATACCCTCGGGCCGTTGGAGATTCCAGGCAAGGGTGAAAAAGCCGGAATCGGAATAGCAGCTCCGATCGACGCCATTCCGCTCAATGGCATTCCCCCGCAAAGAAATTGAGCATCGACGATTGAGGAAATCGATCGACCCGACTGTTTCCATAACCACCAAGGAGTGAGCCGTGAGCACAACCGATGCCAAACCACCGCTGATCGGTGCGACGCAGGACGAGTCTCCCCACGGCATCCGAGGTCAACCCGGAATGCCAGCCGTTCGGCGCGACATCGGCGCGCAGCATACTGCCAGCAGCGCAGGATTGAGCGAATACTACTCGGCATCACAGTTGCGCAATGATCGCTGGACCTCGCTGAAGAGTATCGCCAGCCAGTTGGCATCCTCACCGAGCGCCGGGCAGCGTTCCGCGCTGATCGAAAAGGTTCACGATCTATTGCGCTCACTGGGGCCGATTGAGGCGTACTGGGCTTTCCCAGGTCGACGTGGGCTGGAGCAATTGCTGCGGATGCTCGCGCGCGATGATCATGCGGATTTTGCGCGTGCGGTGACTCGCATGGTGCGAGCGCTGCAAAGCGGCACCTATCGCCGCCGCCTCGGTGAATACTTCAGCGATAGCGAGCGCGACATCAACGACGAAGAAGACAGCGTCGAAACGCCAGAACAACGCACGCGTTCTCGCCCGTTCTTCGAGATCCTCATCGTCGATGATCTCAACGCAGCGCAGCAGGATGCCCAGTGCATCGCCTTGCGTGATCAACGTCGCGATGACGATCGCTTCGTTTACGAACCAGTGTTCGTAGACTCGTTTGAAGATGCACTGATCGGGGTACTCTTCAACACCAATATCCAATCGGTTGTTGTTCGCCACGACTTCGGTTTTGCATCGGACAATCGCCTGGAAATATTGCAGCGCTACTTGCGTCGGGTGGGAGACGAGGAGCTGACCACGATCGATCCGGAAGAGTACGGTCCCGAGCTGTGTCGCGTGCTGCGCAAGATCCGACCTGAGCTCGATGTGTTCCTGGTCACCGATCGCTCGGTTGAGGAGATCGCCGGACGCGATCTCGGTGGCTGCGCACGGGTTTTCTATAATCAGGAAGATTTCACAGAGCTGCACCTGAACATCCTGCGCGGCGTCAACTCGCGCTACAACACGCCATTCTTCACGGCGTTGAAAGAGTATTCGAAGCAGCCCACGGGCGTCTTTCATGCCATGCCCATCAGTCGCGGCAAATCATTGATTCGCTCGAACTGGATTCGCGACATGGCCGAGTTTTACGGGATGAATATTTTCCTCGCAGAAACATCGGCGACCTCAGGCGGGCTCGATTCTCTGCTTGAGCCGACGGGGCCGATCAAACGCGCGCAGGAACTCGCGGCGCGCGCGTTCGGCGCCAAGCAGACGTTTTTTGCGACCAATGGCACCTCCACCTGCAACAAGATTGTGGTTCAAGCCATCGTGCGTCCGGGCGACATTGTTCTGGTCGACCGCGATTGCCACAAGTCGCACCACTACGGCATGGTCCTGGCGGGCGCCAACGTGGTCTATCTCGACAGCTATCCGTTGAGCGAGTACTCGATGTATGGCGCGGTGCCACTGCGCGAGATCAAACACGCGCTGCTCAAGCTCAAGGCTGCAGGCAAGTTGCATCGCGTGCGCATGCTGCTGCTGACCAACTGCACCTTCGATGGCATTGTTTACAACGTCGAACGGGTCATGGAAGAGTGTCTCGCGATCAAGCCCGATCTGGTCTTTCTCTGGGATGAGGCCTGGTTTGCCTTTGCGCGTTTCTCGCCAACGTATCGCCAACGAACCGCAATGAACACGGCACAGGTTTTGCGCGCTCGCTTTCGCGATCCTGGCTATGCAGAACGTTACGCCGCTCATTGCAAGGCGATCGAAGGCTTCACCGAAGAACAGCTGTTGGATACACGCCTGATGCCTGATCCGGCAAAAGCCCGGGTTCGAGCCTATGCAACCCAGTCCACCCACAAAACCCTGACCTCGCTACGCCAAGGTTCGATGATTCATGTGCATGATCAGGACTTCAAGGGTTCCGTAGAGCAGGCCTTCCACGAGGCCTACATGACGCATACCTCGACATCGCCAAACTACCAGATCATCGCCTCTCTGGATGTCGGTCGCCGGCAAGTGGAATTGGAGGGTTTCGAGTTCGTGCAGAAGCAGATCGAGGCGGCCATGTCGATGCGCAAGGCGATCGATTCCCACCCGCTTTTGAAGCGTTACTTCAAGGTGCTGTCGGTCAAGGAATTGATCCCTGCGGCACATCGCGAATCCGGTATCGAGGCCTATTGGGACAAGGAGCAGGGCTGGAACGATACCTGGAACGCGTTTGCCAGTGACGAGTTTGCTCTTGATGCCTCGCGCGTCACGCTCGCGGTTGGCAAGGCCGGCTACGACGGCGACACCTTCAAGAACGAAGTGCTGATGAACAAGCATGGTATCCAGATCAATAAGACCTCACGCAACACCGTGTTGTTCATGACCAATATCGGCACGACGCGCTCGTCGGTCGCCTATCTGATTGAAGTGCTGGTGCGCGTGGCTCAGGATCTGGATTCGCAGTTGGAGGATGCCAGCGGCATGGAGCGTCGTGCTTTCGAACGCCGAGTCAAGTCACTGATCGAGGACTATCCGCCGCTTCCGGATTTCTCGCGCTTTCATGACAGCTTTCGACGGGGGCGCGCTGAAGGAACGTCGGAAGGCGACATCCGCACCGCGTACTTCATGGCCTATGACGAAGCCAACTGCGACTACTTCCAGATCGAAGACGGTTCGATGGAAGCAGCCATGGATGCCGGGCGCGAACTGGTTTCGACCGCTTTCATCATTCCGTATCCGCCTGGATTTCCAATCCTGGTTCCCGGCCAGGTGATCTCGAAGGAGATCCTGCATTTCATGCGCGCGCTCGACGTCAAGGAGATCCACGGCTACCGGCCGGATCTGGGCTTGCGCGTATTCACCGACGAGGCGCTAGCACTCGTCGACAAGAAACCTTCCAGTCAACAGGAGAACTGACCGATGGCCACACGCCGAAAGCTCAAGAACATCTCCGAAATTCGACGCTTCTTCCATCGTTTCGAGGAGCCGATCTATTTCGTCAGCGCGACCAACTTCAACCTGCTCGGCCTCGATGAGTGGGTCAAGAATTTCAAGTATGTCAGCTACATCGACTGTTACGACGGCCAGCATCCCAATGTCTTCAGCCCTTCAGAGCAGCCGCATGCGGAGTTCCAGTCGATCGAGGACATCAACAATTATCTGCTGCAGCACAAGGAAGTTGTCGACCACATTGAGCGGCGCGGGGGCAAGCCGAAGTTTATCTTTCTCATGTTCGACGAGAAAACCGAAGCGCTGTCGAAAGAACTCGGTGCCAAGGTGTGGTTTCCGAAAGCCAAGCTGCGAAGCCGCATCGACAACAAGATCGAGACAGTTCGCATTGGCAACAAAGCCGGCGTACCGAGCGTGCCGAATGCCCTCTCGGTCATCAGCGACTACGCGCAACTGACCAAGGTTGCTGAGAAGGCCAAGCTCGGAAACGATCTCGTTCTGCAATCGGCTTATGGTGATTCCGGCCACACGACATTCTTCATCAAGTCAGAAACCGATTTCCGCAAACACCAGCACGATATCGTCGGTCATGGCGAGATAAAGGTCATGAAGCGCATCGATTGCCGGGGCGCGGCGATCGAGGCCTGCGCAACCAAGCAGGGCACGATCGTGGGCCCGTTGATGACTGAGTTGGTCGGCTTCAACGAGCTGACACCGTATCGCGGGGGCTGGTGCGGCAACGAGATCTTCGCCAACGCATTCTCAACCAAGGTTCGCGACAAAGCGCGAGACTATACCTTTGCATTCGGTGAGCAGCTGCGCGAGGAAGGTTATCGTGGCTATTTCGAGCTCGATTTCCTGGTTGACACAAAAACGCGTGAGATCTATCTCGGCGAGCTCAATCCGCGCATAACCGGCGCCAGCTCGATGACGAACCATGCCGCATTCGCACATGCCGATGCGCCGCTGGCTCTGTTCCATTTGCTTGAGTTCTCGGATGTGCCGTTCGATATCGACATTGCCGAGCTCAATGCACGCTGGGCTGATCCGCAGAACATTGATTCCTGGTGTCAGATGGTAGTCAAGCACACCGATGATTCAATCGACCGTATTACCGAGGCGCCGGAGACCGGCATCTGGCACATGCGTGAAGATGGCAGCATCGAGTTTGACCGCTTCGATTATCACCGTCGCGCGGTAAGCAGCGAAAACGAGGCATTTTTCCTGCGCATCATGAAGAAGGGCGACTACCGCTACGAGGGCGCGGATCTTGGCATTCTGGTCACGCGCGGTCGGGCGATGACTGATCGTTTCTCGCTTACCGAGCGCTCGCGCAAATGGATTGATGGCATCCGTGCTCACTATTCAGCTGAGCCATTGGCGGGTCCGGTTCCAGCGGAACTTCCTGAGCACACGTTCAAGTTTCTTTGAGCGCGAATCTTGAGCGGATTACCAGCATGGGTGGGTCGTGCATCTGACTTTCCACGCGATCGGCGATGATGCGGATGGTTTGGCTTGGCAGGGTCTGTTTCACAGACTCTGGCCGGCCTACCGGCGCTGGTATCTGCGTGACGGCCATCTGGCTCGACCGACCTATCTGACTTGTCGGCGCGCGCTGGAGACGCACATGCCGGAGTTTGTTCCGCGTTGGAAACAGCTTGTCGAACTTGCGGGTAATGGTGACGTAGCGGCACGATTCCTGAGCCTGTGGTGCCCACCTGCCTACGACAGCGCCTGTTCGCAGGCAGTCTGGCCTGGCGAGGAACCTCTGCTCGTGCGCAACTACGACTATTCGGCCAAGTACTTTGATGCGATTGCGCTGCACACACACTGGGGTTCACAGCGCGTACTCGGCACCAGCGATTGCCTGGTCGGCCTCGTCGACGGCATCAACGAATCGGGTCTCGCCATTTCGTTGACCTTCGGCGGCCGCAATGTTGTCGGCGAGGGTTTCGGTGTGCCGATCGTCCTGCGTTACGTGCTGGAGACATGCGCGACCGTCGATCAAGCCGCTGCAGCCCTTTCACGTATCCCTGTGCATATGGCCTACAACGTCACCGCGCTCGACAGCGCAGGCCGGCGGGCGACGGTTTTTCTTGCTCCGGATCGCGCCGCGCTGGTGACCAATAGTCCCGTCGCAACGAATCACCAACCGGGTGATGTCGGTTCGATCGACTCCTACGCGACCGCGACTGTCGAGCGGGAGCGCTTTCTGCTGAGTCGCCTCATGTTGCATGAGGATCCGGCAGAGCGGTTCATCGGCGCATTCCTGCGTCCGCCTCTGTTCTCGCTGGCCTATGAGCGTCATCGAGGCACGCTGTACACAGCGGCGCTGTGGCCCCGTCAACGCAAGCTGAGCTACCGCTGGCCGCATGCGGAATGGACGTTGAGCGTGGATTCGTTCGAGCCAGGCAGCCGCCGCATCGTCCACCGGGCAGCATTGCCGATAGCGGTCTGACGGACCCAGTCACGCGAGGAACGCAACGAAATGTCGAATCACCCAGCGCAGTCAGTTGATCCCGAACCGAATCGCCCGGAGTTACGCAAGGTGCTCGGTCGATTCGGATTTTTCGCGCTTGCATTCGGATCGATGATCGGTGTCGGTTGGGTCACATCGATTGGCAGCTGGTTGGGTCAAGCCGGACCGGGCGGCGCGGTGCTGGCCTTTTTGATCGGCGGTGCCGTCATGCTTTGCATCGGACTTTGTTACGCGGAGCTAACCCCGATGTTGCCGGTCGCTGGCGGCGAAGTCGCCTATGCATACAAGGCCTTCGGCACGTTCAAAGCGTTTTTGGTGGGTTGGGTGCTAGCGTTCGGCTACGTCAGCATCTCGGGCTTCGAGGCGATCTCGATTGGTCGCGTACTGAGTTACCTCATCCCGGGTATCGACCAATGGCCGCTGTACTCGCTGGCTGGATCCACCGTCTATGCGAGTCATCTGTTGCTGGGGGTCGTCTGCACGGCGCTGATCACCTGGGTCAACTGGATTGGTGCGCGTTCAGCAGCGCGCCTGCAGGTCTGGCTGACGATCGCCTTCGTCGCAGTGACCGCAATCTTCATCTTCGCCGGATTCAGTGTCGGTGATCGTGTCCACTTGTCACCGCTGTTTGCCGGGGCGAGCCAGGGTGGCGCACTGGCAGGATTGATCGCGGTGCTTGTCACCATTCCATTCTGGTTTGTCGGTTTTGATACGATTCCACAAGGTGCCGAGGAAGCATCGGTTTCAGTCAAGCCACGCACGCTTGCGTTGATCATTGTTGCCTCGATCGTCGCCGCGATCGGTTTCTATGTCTTGGTTATTCTCAGCGTGGCCATGCTCGGACCCTGGCAGACATTGGCTACGGCAAACCTGCCAGCTGCGCATGCCTTTGAACTCGCGTTCCACTCGCCGTGGATGCGTGATCTGGTATTGATCGCGGCCCTGCTGGGCCTGTTCACCAGTTGGAACGGATTCTTTCTGGCCGGTTCGCGGGTCATTTTCGCGCTTGGCCGCGGGCGCATCATCCCGCTTGTATTCGGTCAAACCCATGCGCGTCACGGCACGCCGCATCGGGCAGTTCTGCTGGTCGGCGGCCTGACCGTGTTGGCGCCAATGCTTGGGCGTGATGCCTTGCTCGCCCTGGTAAACGCGGGATCTTTCTGTATTGCTTTGGCATTCCTCGGCGTGTCTTTGTCGCTGCTGCGCTTGCGTCGCGATTATCCGGAACAGCCGCGACCCTTCCGTCTCAAGGGCGCGCGCGCGATTGCCGGAATCGCCGCAGTCGGTTCGCTGTCGATGCTGCTCGCGATGATCGTGCCGGGTAGTCCTGCTGCATTGAGTTGGCCGCGAGAGTTCATCGTGTTGGCCATCATGTTTGCGGCGGGTGGTCTGCTTTGGTTCACCGCGTCTTCGAGTCGCGACGAAGTCTCGGAGGAGCAGCGCGAATCACTGATTCTGGACCAGTAGTGTCGATCTTTCGTCGAGTTTTGGTCACCAATCAGCGCGCGCCAAGCATTCCGGCCTTTCATCCGGCACTTGGCGTTGGTCGTCATTGGACTTACGCTCGACGGCCCTCTTGCCTACGAGACCGTCCATGAAAGCGCGAACCTTTTCCGCATTTCCCCGGCGTGCCGCAATTTCTGCCGCCGTGTTGCTTGGCCTGATGCTTTCAGGATGTGGCCAGAAAACAGCCGAATCAACTGCCGAAACCGCACCGATGGCGCCTGTCGAGGCACCCGCTCCCGCGCCTGCGCCGAAAGCGACGGTGGGTGAATTTGGATTCGATGTGAGCGGTATGGATCTCAGCGTCGAGCCGGGGGATGATTTCTACAACTACGCCAATGGTACCTGGGTCAAGAACACCGAGATTCCCGCCGATCGTTCCAGCTACAGCAGCTTTACAACATTGAGCGAACAGGCGCAGAAAGATACAAGAAAAATCCTGGAAACGGCCGCAGCGGAAACCTCCGCGGCAGGTGAGCGCAAAAAAATTGGCGATTACTACGCCGCGTTCATGGACGAAGCCGGTATAGAGGCCAAGGGTATTGCGCCGATTCAGTCCGAACTCGATGCGATCGCAGCGCTTGCCGACAAGAAGGCCTTGTCGCGTACGTTCGGGGCTTCCTTGCGTGCCGATGTCGATCTGCTCAACGCCACGGATTACACGACCGACCGTCTGTTTGGAGTGTGGATCAGCCCCAATCTGAAGAAGCCAGAGCAATACGTGCCCTATCTTGTCCAGGGTGGTCTCGGCATGCCGGATCGGGATTTCTATCTTGAAGGCGGGCGCATGGCTGATCTGCGCAAACAATACGAATCCCATATTGCCAAGGTATTCGAGTTGGCCGGTATAGCGGAAGGCAAAGCCAAGGCGGCACGGATTCTGGCGCTTGAGATCGAGATCGCCAAGGCGCATGCAACTGCGCTTGAGACCAATGATGTCGAGAAGGGCGCAAACAGCTGGATGCAGACGGATTTCACTGGCAATGCACCGGGTATCGACTGGAAGGAATTTTTCGATGCCGCTGGATTGTCCGCCCAAGCCGATTTCATTGTCTGGCAGCCCAAGGCCATCACTGGAATGGCGTCCCTGGTTGCGAAGAAGTCGCTGGACGACTGGAAAGACTATTTAACCTTTCATGTCATCGAGCGCGAGTCGCCGTATTTGCCCAAAGCCTTCGTCGATGAGCACTTTGCCTTCAACAGCAAAGCGATTTCCGGCACGCCGGAGCAGCGCGATCGCTGGAAACGTGCTGTCGATGAGTCCGATTCCGCGCTCGGCGAAGCGATCGGCAAGATATACGTGCAGGATCATTTCTCGGCCGAAACCAAGGCCCGCGCCAACGAGATGGTGGCCAATTTGATCGCCGCATTCGGCAAGCGCATCGATGCAGCTGAGTGGATGACCGCGCCGACCAAGGAGCGGGCCAAATCCAAGTTGGCCGGTCTCAAAGTGGGCATGGGCTATCCGGACACATGGCGCGACTATTCAGCACTTGAAGTTCGCCGCGATGATGCGCTCGGCAATGCCGAACGGGCTGAAATGTTCGACTATCAGCGCAATTTGGCCAAGCTCGGTCAGCCGATCGATCGCGGCGAATGGTTCATGCTGCCGCAGACCGTCAATGCGCTGAACATACCGCTGGAAAATCGCCTGATCTTCCCGGCCGCCATTCTTCAGGCGCCATTTTTTGATGCGGCGGCGGATGACGCGATCAACTACGGCGGCATTGGCGTCGTGATCGGCCACGAAATCAGCCACAGCTTCGACAACATGGGTGCCTTGTTTGATGAGACCGGCAAGCTGGAGAACTGGTGGACGAAGGAAGATTTCGCTCGCTTCGAAGCCGCTGGTGCCGCGTTGGCCGCGCAGTACGATCAGTACAAACCGTTTCCGGATCTCTCGATCAACGGCCGACTGACCCTCGGCGAGAACATTGCTGACGTGGCCGGATTGGCGACCGCCTACGATGCCTACCATCTCGCCCATACGGACGAGTCGGCCGGAAATCTCGGCGGCTTCACGCCTGATCAACGCATCTTTCTCGGCTTTGCCCAGGTTTGGCGCAGCAAATTCCGTGAGCAAGCCCTGCGCAACACCGTACTGACCAATGGCCATTCGCCTGGGCACTATCGCGCGCAGACCGTGCGCAACATTGATGCCTGGTATCCGGCCTTCGGAGTCAACGATGGACAGACACTTTATCTCGCACCGGACAAGCGCGTGAAGGTCTGGTGAGTGATTCGAAGGGGCCGCTTCGGCGGCCTCTTTTTTTGCGAATGCGAAGCTGAACGTATTTTTTCTAGTGTGAAAGTGCTGCTTCGCGAACCGACCCATGCATGCCTTGCTGTCGGCGCTGCCTGAAAATTAAATCGCGGCGCTCAACGCTTCACGGCGATTGGATATCGTCTTTTGAACGATCGCGTTTCGTATTCCCGCGACCGTCGCGTCGTTCAGAATTTGATTTCGCCAGTCCTGCGATTGGCATGGCCCGGAGCTTGCAAGCACACCGGTATTCGACCTGAATCGATTGAGTGAATACCTGAATGGAATCCGCACCACTTTCATCTGTCGAGACAGACGCGGCAGAAGAATCCACGCTCCAACCTGCAGATCCAAGCCCACCCAAGGCTGCCGATCCAAGCCCGCCCAGGGCGATCATGTTGTTTCCGCCCGGTTCGTGTTTGCCGCAAGGTTGGCAGACACCGTGGATCAACGCCGGTTGGGCGGTTTCATTCTGCGCGAGCTCCGAACGCATTCCGTCTGCTCTGCAGAGCCAAGGCGCTTCTGCTCTGGTCGCATCGCCATGGGCCAACTTTGACAAATTTTCGCTCGCTGGTCTGGATCGCGTCGCTCAGCCACCTGGCCCCGCAAGCGATCCCAAACCCGCATGCACGCCAATAGCCGGTGGCATGTTGCGTCGTTCAGATTTTTTGTCCCAGCTGGCAAGTGTTGCAGGATCCGACAACGGGTTGCTCAGCGTACTCATGGCGATCCGCATTGATCAGGTGCAGGACTTTGCGGCGGATCTTGATCGAACGGAAGTATTTGAACTGGAAGAAGGCATTGCTGCGCGGATTTCTGCAGAGCTGGAAGCGCAGGATTCAATCACTATCTGGCTTGAGTTTGGCTTCGGTGTACTCGTTCAGCGTATCAATGTGGATGAAGTCAGCCAGCTGGCGTCGCGCATCTGTACGCAGATTTCAGATGAGCCGTTTTCGGTCGCTGGCAAGTCGATCGAGCTGACCGTATCGGTTGGACTTGCGTTGTCTCCGAGTACGCGGCCTGCGGATCCGGCCCAGCAGTGGTTTGCTTCGGCGCATGCGGCACAGGGTATCGCGAGCCGTCACGGCGGCAATCGCTTCAAAGGTGTACTCAGTCGTGAATTCGAGCCGATGTCAGCCGAGCGCGTGCTGATCATTCGGGAGTGGGTCAACGAAGCGAAGGTGGGCAGCAACATCATCGTCGAGTTCCAGCCGCTGATACCGGCAAGTGCAGCTGCCGGCGAGCTTTACTCGGTACACGCCAAACTGCGCGACCTGTGTGCGCCGCTCGGTGGCGTCTATCGGCGCGAATACCTGCGTCTGGCGCGCGAGGCGGGTTCGATTGTCATGATCGATCGCATCAGCTTGTTCAATGCATTCGAGACGCTTGAGAAAGAAAACCGTTCCGGGCGCAATACCCGTTTGGTTGTGCCGGTTGAAATTGAAACCTTGAGCGGACTCGCCTGGCGCTGGCTGGCCGAGGAGATTCGACGTCGGCAACACCTGCGTTCGCGCTTGATCATTGAGCTCGAAGCGACGCCATCATTGATGGAAAAAGACAACTTGATGCGTATCGTGCGGCTGCGCCGATATGGGGTGAAGCTCAGTTTGAGTGATCGCACCGATGTCCTCGCGGAGCAGACCATCTGGTCCAGGCTGCCGGGTGATTTTCTGCGCGTTGCGCATACGGCGGTTCAGGCGGCGACCGATGAGCAATTGCAATCGTTGGTGCGGGATTTGCGTTCGCGCGATCGCGGGTTGATTGTCGCCGCAGTGCCCGATACCGCTGATGTTCGGCGTCTCGCCGCACTTGGAGTGGACTATCTGCGCGGCCAGGCGCTCGCTGCCACCGGGCCGCGGCTCGATTATGGATTTTCTCGATTCGGCTGAATCGCGGCAAAACCCGCCGTGGTGATGGCGCCGCGTTGAGGATGCGCGACAGCAGCGCCTCGACCGCGATAGCCTCGGATTTGCTGGTGAATCGACAACTAAGCCAAGCAGGCATGCATCGGCAGAGCGGGGTCAGCACCCTCATGACACTACGGCTCACGATCACCGCGTTGCGAAAAGTTTCATGGACGCGTTCAGGCTTGCCTGCGCCGAACTTCTAGCCGGCCACCACAAGTTTGGAGCAGGCGAATGCCTTGGCCGTGGCGGAAAAACTGCCTGCATGGGGCGTCAATTCCTCGGCGGCGAAGCCGCGCCCAAGCGAAAATTCACTCACCCATTCTGCGCAACCTCGGTGTGCGTGAAAACTGCCGCATGGCTGATTGTTTCATTTGCGCGACGTTCGCAGGCATCAGCGGTATCCTCGATGCTTAACGCGTAGAGAAAACCGAGGAGACCATCATGGCAACCGGATGGGCCGGCGATGGAGCCGTGCAAGATCAAATCGATGCCACGATCAAGGATGGCATCAAGCGTGCGCGCACTCAGCTTCGCGAAGGCCCGGGTTTGCAGCACTGTGAGGAATGCGAGGCGAAGATCCCCGAGGGCCGGCGCAAGGCGGTACCCGGCGTTCGCCTATGTGTGACGTGCCAGCAAGCGAACGATCACGATCAGCGCTCCGCAAGCAGTTATAACCGTCGCGGCAGCAAGGACAGTCAGTTGCGCTGAGCATCCAGCGCTTGCCCCGATTGGCGCTCGGATCTACTTTCTTTCGAGACGGGAATGGCACAAAAAAAAGCGACCGGATCCATCCGGTCGCCCTCGATAGCCGTTGCCGGCCGATCCCCCCGCCGTGTTACGGCGTAAAGCTGTTGCTCAGAGTGACACCCGAGAACGCCTGGTATGCGCGAATGCGCACGTAGTAGGTGCCCGGTGTCGGTGCGGCAAACGAACAGGTTTCACTATTGCCAGAAGTGTAAGGACGGCACGTGTAGCTGGATGTCGTTGGCGCCGATCCGAGTCGCACATACAGATCCGCGTCACCCGAACCCCCGGATATCGAGAAGCTCAGATTGCTTGCGCCGGCTGGAACCACCAGCGTGTAGATCGAGGTCCAGTTGTTCCTGCTTGCCGACAAACCACTGATGCTTGTGCCATTGCATAGCACGGTGCCTGAGGGCGTGCAGCCGCTGGGTACCAAAACCGTAACCGACTTGCTCACCGAATCGGTAGCGCCATCGTTATCCGTCACATTGAGCGTAACGTTGTAGGTTCCAGCCGTCGCGTAGGTGTGGCTCGGGTTGGTCGAAGTCGACGAACTACCGTCACCAAAATTCCATGCACGCGATGCAATGGTGCCGTCGCTGTCGGTCGAGGTGTCGGTGAAGCTGGCGCTCAGTGCACTGCTGGTAAAGCTGAAGTTGGCAGTTGGCGCGGTGTTGCTCACCGTCGAATAGCTGCCGGTCAGTGACACGCCGGAAAAGGTCGAGTAGGCCTTGACGCGCACGTAGTAGATACCGACCTGAGCCGGATTGACCGGGCAGGATTCCGAGTTGCCGTTGACGTAGGGTCGACAGTCATAGCTCGAATCAGTCGGCGCGCTGCCGAACTTCACATACATGTCGGCATCGCCGCTTCCGCCCGACAATACAAAAGTCAGGCCCGTGGCACCGGCCGGCACGTTCATCGTGTAGTTGATGTCATTGCCGGCGGTCGCGGCAAGCCCGCTGACGGTGACGCCGTTCTGCAGCACAGTGCTTGGCGCTGTGGTGACCGTTACCGATTTGCTGATGCTGTTGCTGGCTCCACCGTTGTCGGTGACGGTCAAAGAAACGCTGTAGGTGCCGGCCGCCGCATAGGTGTGGCTGGGATTGGTCGCGGTCGAGGTTGTGCTGTCACCGAAATTCCACGAGCGCGAGGCGATCGTGCCATCGGAATCCGTCGAGCTGTCACTGAAGCTGGCGATCAGATTGCTCGTTGAAAAACCGAAGTTGGCGATGGGCGGATTGTTCGCTGTTGGCGTGCCCGTGAAGTTCTGGCCCGTTACATTGCCGCCGCTGACCGTTACGCTGCGACTGCTCGGCGAGAAGGTATAGCCGCCAAGGCTCGGGCTCAGGGTGTAGCCGCCATTGGCCAGGCTACCGAGGGTATAGGCGCCGCTCGAATTGGTCGTTGTGCTGACCGAGCCGGTGCTGACCGTGACGCCCGAGATACCGACACCGGTTCCAGTACTTACCGTTCCGGAAACCGAATAGGTGCTTGGGGGAGCACCGCAATCGCTGAACTTGAAATCCTGCACGCGTGTATTCCAGCTGCCGGATGGACGATACATGCCGACCATCCAGAAGGTGCAGTCATCACTCGGATCAACCGCCATCTGGAAGTAATCTCCCCAGCGCCCAGAGGTCTCTGCGCTGGTGCCGGCGGCGAACGTGTTTTCGCCGAGGGTCATCACACCAGCCGGATCGCTGGCCATGCGCCCGGTGTAGCCGAGCGACGCGTAGATCGTAGGTGAGGAGGTTTTGGTCGTGTTGTAACCGAGGCCGATATTGCCCTTGTTGTCGGTGGCGATCGTGCCGACGAGATGGTGAGTACTGCTGTCGCCCGGCGCGTAGGTGCCTTCCTGTTGCAAGGTCCAATTGCCACCACTGGTGCGGCGCAATTCAAACCAGCGAATACCGGCATTGACCGTGGTGCCGCTGCGCGCGGGGTTCAGATTGGTTGCGAACTGTCCGACAATCGATTCGTAGCTTCCGACATTGCGGTAGACCAGCGAATTGAGGATCACTTCACGGATCGGATCGATACGTGACGATGAGCCCGGTTGCGGCACGGTCGCAAAGGTCGAGTAGTCGCGGAACCAGCTATTGAACTCGGTGATGGCGATTCGCGGCAAGGTCGAGATGCCGCTATTTGAAGGCGAATTCCAGTCAATATTGATCGAGTAGAGGTCGATGAAATCTCGCGTGCCATCGGCCGAACCGCTGGCGTGGGCTTCGTCATCGTTGTGACGGGCGAGAATCTGTCTTGTCGACGCGGGCGGTGCATGCGCAGAATCGCCCATGAAGGTGACTGGAGTCAGTGCCTGGAATCCGTAGCCAGCGAGGGCTGGAACGCTGACAAATCGCTGTTGCGCGCGCGCGGTCGCTCCGTTGAGCATATTGACGCGATCGTATGCGTAGGCGGTAACACTGCTGCCGCCTTCGTTGTCGGTACATACGTAAGCGTTGTTCCAGACGCCGCAATGCGGATAGTCGTTCAGTACCGGGGTCGAGAATCCGTAGAACCACCATCCGCCCGAGACCGGATTTTCGGTTTTGGAAACGTAGATACACATCTTTGCCGAGGATGAAGTGCCGCCCATCTCAAGCAGGAACCAGCGGTTGGCCAGGCGATCGAACAGAACGATAGGGTCGCTAACCGAGGTGCTGCAGCCATCGCCACTTGGGGCCAGCGACTTGAATGTGCTGGGTCCGGCCAGCTTGATGCCAGATTTGTTGTAGACCGTGAAAGTTGTACCACTGCTGCCATTGACGCCATAGATAATGTAATTTGCGCTGACGTCGACAACCGGATCGCCGGGCGACACGCCGGTCGACCCATTATTGATGCTCACGCGGGTTTTCGAGCTGTTTGTGCGCAATTGCGGATTGGCGTTTTCATCCCAGAGTTTCTGCAACTCGGGCAGTCGGTCCGGTTCGGTCACGATCCAGCTCGGTGCAGCTGGGTTGATGCGATTCGGCGGAAAGAACTGGCGTTTGTGCGCTTCTTTGATCGGCATGCCCGGGCGCCACGCGGCGGCGATGGGCAAGTCGCGAAGATCGATATCGATACCGACTGCGCTGACCGGCTCGCCGATCTGCACGCCGTTTGCGGCCGCGGGTTCAAATGTGTCCGCAGCAAAGGCCACTGTTGCCAGCATCACGCTGGCGAGAAATATAAGTATTCTGCAATTATGGAAATTCACGTTGAAATCCTCATGCGTTTTCAGGGGTTACAGTCGCCATCGACCCAGCATCGACGATAGCGGTCAGGTGCGCTCAATCGCTATCGTCATCCAGTTCTTCGTCTGATTCGATGGGCTTTCCATCGGCTGTTCTGAAGCCAGTCCAGCGCAGCAGACGAATTTCGCCGCGCCGGCTTTGCACGGTCACTTGCGCCGCTTCTTTTCCAATAAGTGCAATCGCGTGCTTGTTCGGCTCCTTGCCGGGCAAGTGCTCTATCTGCAGCGAATATTCGGTTGCAAAAGCCGCCGAAGTCGACAAATCCAGGCGTGCATCGAGATCGTCGTTCACGGCCAGTACGATTGCTCCGGTGCTGGTGGCGAGCTGCTGATGCGAACCGGGCGAGGCATGCAGAAGTGAGGCCTCGATCATTCCGGGGCCGGTCTCGGCGTTGATATCGCCCTTTGTGCCACGCACAGAGATGTTCCCGCTGTTGCTACGCAGGTCGATGTCCGCGCGAATGCCGCGGCTTTCGATCAGCCCGTTTTCGGTGCGCGCACTGAGTGCATGACCTAGCGGAACGAAGACGACCAGATCGAGGCGTTGACCCTCGGCTACGAGGGTGTTGGGCGGCAGCCGCGGAGCAATTCGATAGCTTCCATCGATATCGCCGGGCTGTAAATTGATCTGCGCCGCTCCGGCCGGCCTCTGGGCGACGGCATGGATTTCGAGTTGCTCTTTGTAGCCGCCGAATCGAAGCCTGACGTCACCGTAGGGATTGTCCACGGCGATGTTCTGACCTGGGACCAACGATGCAGAAAAATCCTGGCGAATGAGTTCGTCTTGCGCGGGCACAGCATTCGCAACCTCGGTGCGCGCGCGCAGAGGAGCCGACGGTGCCGACGCACATCCGCACAAGGTAGCAATGGTGCCGCCAAGCAGAAAAAGCCGCAAATTCCCATCCCCGTCAATGTCATGGCCGGAATCGAGTGTCCACAGGGTTGGAGCAATGCCTGTGGTCCCCTCACATCGATTCTGACCGCGTCAAACTCATCCTTGAGACTGAGTTGAAATTGGTCGCGAGGCGGATCATGCAGCGGCCGGTCCACACTTGCAAGGAGGTTGGTCACGGTTTGGTCGCCAGCGCCTCAGCGTTCGAGTGCGCCGCAATCTAAGGCTATTTACGGAGCTGCCAAAAAAACGGGACCGGAGCTTGGGATCCGCCCCTGTCAGCGACGCGCAGGTAATACTGTGTGCGATTGTCGGCCAGCGGCATGGGCAGCAGGATCTGTTGAATGAGCGCGGAAACACACGGAGCATTGGGCAGATCGGCATAGAATTTTCAGCACCACCGTTGCCTGCGCAATTCGATCAACCCTCAGAACCCGCGTTTCGCGTTTGCCGAGTCGATCAGTTCGCGCAGCAATGGATTCGGAAAGCGTCGCGCCAAGGTCACCGCGAAAAAGGTTTCGCTGAGTTGTGGCAATTGATCGATCTCCACGAGCAAGCCACTGGCGAGTTCGTCCTTGACCACGATCGGCGGAACCACAGCGAGGCCGATGTCTTCGCGTGCAAGCAGACGCATCATTGCCATGTCGTCGACCTCGGCGGCAATGCGCGCGCGGATACCGAGTCGATTGAGCAGCGCATCGAAACCGGTACGGATGCTGCTTTCGAGCGTCGGCAAAACCAGTGGCTCGCGTGCGAGCAGCGTTACGAGGCTTGCGCGGTCACCGATTCTATTCGGCGTGCCGACCAGGCTCACCGCTTGTTCGGCGATCGGATGTGAAACCCACGGCGTAGCGGCATCGCGCGCAGGCGGCACATTGACCAAAACCACATCGAGCCGGTGCGCTTCGAGGCTTTGCAGCAGATCCCCGGTCGTGCCGGAGCGCACGATCACCTCTACATCATCGCGTCTGAGCAGAGGCCGCAGAAATCCAATCTGGAAATTGCGCGACAGCGTGGCCAGGGCGCCGACGCGAACAATCATGCGCCGCGCACCAGGCTGATCATTGAGCGTGCCGAGCAACTCCGCACCCGCTGCAAAAATCACCTCGGCGTGTTCAAACGCGATCCGCCCCGCTTCAGTGAGCAACAGTTGCTTGCCACTGCGCTCAAAAAGATCGTGGCCGATTTGTGTTTCGAGTTTGCGGATCTGGATCGACAAGGCGGATTGCGACACGCGCAGGCGATCTGCGGTACGGGTCAAATTGCCCTCGCGTGCGACAGCCCAGAAGTAGCGCAAGTGGTTGTAGTTGAGACCGGCCATCGAATCATTCTATTTCATATATCGTTCCGTTACATACAATGAATTTTAACGAATGATTGGCTTCCCGTAAGGTGCCCGGCGTTGAGTCTATTCACCCGGAGAACCCGATGCCCGCTTCGCTCGCCCCCTTCGTCCTGTTGGCACCCGCGCTTCTGATCGGTGTCGCCTTGTGGTCGTTTGTCGGCAACGGCTTGCGTCCACGGGGGATTTTGCTTGGCAGTCGGCTTGCGACAATGACCGCCATGGCTTTGGCCGTGCTGGCGGCGCTGCTGGTGATCGTGCAAGGCGCTGTGACGAGTCCGCTGATCGGTGGCTCCGGCATCGGGTTGTCGGTACGCCTCGATGCGATCAGCTGCAGCATGTTCTTGCTGGTCGCCTTTGTCGGGTTGATCGTGGTCCAGTACAGCCGCAACTATCTCGATGGCGACGCGCGCCAGGGCGAATTCCTCGGTGGGCTTTGCCTGACCGTGGCAGCGGTGATCGTGTTGGTGCTTGCCGGCAATCTGTTTCAACTGGTGGCGGCATGGATGGCGACCAGTCTGAGTTTGCACCGCCTACTGGTTTTTTACGCCGAGCGGCCGGCCGCCATGCTTGCCGCACGCAAAAAGTTCATCGTCGCGCGAAGTGCGGATACCTGCCTGATCATCGCCTGCGTCTTGCTGGCAACGAGCTTCGGCAGCAGCGACATTGGCGCCATCCTCGTTCAAGCCAGGGCATTGCCGGTTGATGCGATCCCTGCAAACGTGCAAATAGCCGCGCTGTTGATCGCCGTTGCCGCGCTGCTGAAATCGGCTCAGTTTCCCACCCACGGTTGGTTGCCTGAGGTCATGGAGACGCCGACACCGGTGTCGGCCTTGCTACACGCCGGCATCATCAATGCGGGCGGTTTTCTGATGATCCGCTTCGCTGATGTGATGCTGCTGTCGGCGCCTGTTTTGCATTTTGTCGCGATCGTGGGCGGCTTCACCGCGCTGTTTGGCGGTGTGGTCATGCTGACCCAGACCAGCGTCAAGACTTCCCTGGCGTGGTCGACGATCGCCCAGATGGGCTTCATGACCCTGCAATGTGGGCTCGGCGCGTTCGCGATCGCGTTGCTGCATCTGATCGCGCATTCGCTCTACAAGGCGCACGCATTTCTCGCCTCGGGCAGCGTGGTTGAACTCGTGAGGACGCCGACGCGCACTCAGCCGCGTGTGCGCGTAGTGCTTTTGAGTCTGGCAATGGCTTTGAGCCTTTACGCCGCAATCGGTTGTCTGTTCGGATTGTTCAGCAGCTACGGGCCGGCCGCGTTGACCCTTGGTGCAATCCTCGTCATGGGCGTCAGCATGCTCATGGCGCCTTCGCTGCAAGGTATCAGCCGCGCTGCACTCGTCGGGCGCAGCATTGCCACCGCGGCCGTTACAACCTTGATTTTCTTCGTTCTCGAAACCAGCGTGGTGCGGCTTACCGCCAGCATTCTTCCGCCGATCCCGACTGCCGATGGGCTGGGCCTGTTGATCATGGGCCTGGCTATCGTTTCGTTTGCCGCGGTGACGGTTCTACAGAGCCTGGCGCCGCGCTGGATCCACTTGCCGGCTTGGCACAGGGCTCGCGTGCACTTGAACAACGGTTTTTACATCAACGCCTGGTTCAACCGGGTGGTCGGTTCGTCGTACCTGCGAAAAAAATCCATCGCCACGACTCGAAACGCTTGAGGAATTTTTTGTCATGAGCACTTCTGCCTTGAAAATATGCCCCGCTGAAGACGACGTTGAAGTTGGCGATTTCGCTCAACCACATGTCATGCAAGTCGCCGAACAAGCGACCCGTCGTATCGCGCCGCTTTGGCCGCTCAAGCATTTTGTCGCGGTCAATCCATTTCTTGGTCTGACCGATCGGCGCTTTATCGATGCCGCCCAAGTCATGGCGCAAGCCGCTGGCGCGCGCATGACGATGCCTCGCGATTTCTATATCGATGCGATTGCCAGCGGACGCATAGCCGATTTCGATCTCGTTACCGCCTTGCGTCGCACGCAAGGAAGGCCGGGTCTGCCAGTGGATCTGAGTGCTCTCAAAAAAACGCTCGAAGCATCTAAGTTGGCAAAGCCAGCGCCGCTTGCCACGGTTGTCGATATTGCCAGCGAAATCAGCGGTCACGATTGGTCGGCGTTTGTGATCGAGCGGATTTCGCAATGGGCGGCGAGTCATTTCGATGAGGGCCAGGCGACATGGGTTTCTCCTACGCGTCACCAAGGGCTGTTTGAAGCCTGGCGCAGGCAAGCGCTAATTGATCGAACGCCCGAGGTGATGGGATTGCGTGGCTTTCGAGCGACCATCGCCTCGCTGCCGACGACGATCGAGGCCCTGTTCAGGCATGCGCTTGCCCGGCTGCAATTGGATGACGCGGGCTTGGCGCTCTATCTCCATCGCTTGCTCATGTCGATCGGTGGTTGGGCCGGCTTCGCCCGCTATCGGGTTTGGCAAAGTGAACTGCGCGGCCGCAGCGATGCAACGTTGCTCGAATTGCTGGCTGTGCGACTGGCCTGGGATGTCGCCCTGCTTGACGTCGGGGAGTCAGCCGCTGCTGTCGCATCGCAGTGGGCCAAACAGCGCCAGCGGTTTGATCCCAGCGACGCACTCGATTCACAGCTGGCCATTGATCACCTCTTGCATACGGCGTACGAACTTGGCTGGCAGCAGGCGCTGCTCGATCAACTCGGCAAGGTGCCGACATCCATTGCGGCGCCGCGCAAGCAGGTCCAGGCGGTGTTCTGTATCGATGTGCGCTCGGAGGTCTTTCGGCGTGCGTTGGAAAAATCGTCGACCGATATCGAGACGCTCGGTTTTGCCGGATTTTTCGGTATGCCGCTGGAGTTTGTGCCACTGGGTCAGGTTCATGGTCATGCGCAATGTCCCGTACTGCTGACGCCGGGTATCACGGTACGCCAAAGCGTTAGTGCGACATCGGCCTCCGAGGAGTCCGCCATCATCAATTTGCGCCGCGTGAGAGAACGCGCGGCCAGCGCATGGCGATGGTTCAAGATGGCTGCTGTCTCGTCGTTCGCCTTCGTCGAAACCATGGGCTGGACCTATGCCGCCAAGTTGCTGACCGATGCCTTTGGCTGGAGTCGACCCGTACCCGAGCCGGCAACGTTGGGTCTTGACGCGAACGTCGTCGCGCGGCTCATGCCATCGATCGAACCTGTGAACGACAATGGCCATGCCAGCGGTTTGACGCTTGAGACGCGCATGCAGTTGGCCGAGGGTGCACTCAAGGCGATGAGTCTGCGCAAGGGTTTCGCCCGGCTGGTGATGTTCAGCGGTCATGCCGCGAGCTCGGTCAACAATCCGCATGCCAGCGGCCTGCATTGCGGCGCTTGTGGCGGACATTCCGGTGCCGTCAATGCGCGCGTCGCTGCCGCGATACTCAACGATCGCCAGGTTCGCCAGCAGCTGGCCGAGAACGGCATCGTCATCCCGGCAGATACCTGGTTTCTTGGCGCCGAACACGACACCACGACCGACCAGATGAGAGTGTTTGATCAAGATACGATCCCAGCCACGCATGCGGAAGATCTTGCTCAGCTGCAGGATGCCTTGTGCGCCGCTGGCTCGCTCGCTCGCCAGGAACGCGCTGGTGCGCTTAACCTCGACCACGATGGCGATATCGATGCGCAGGTTCTGGCGCGCAGTCGCGACTGGAGTCAGGTACGGCCCGAATGGGGTCTGGCGGGTTGCGCGGCTTTTATCGTCGCGCCACGCCAGCGCACGGCGGCGCTCGATCTGGCCGGCAGATCGTTTCTCAACTCCTACGATTGGCGATTGGACACGGATTTCGGCGTACTCGAATCGATCATGACCGCACCGATGGTCGTCGCCAGCTGGATCAACCTGCAGTATTACGCCTCGACTGTCGACAATGATGCGTTCGGCTGCGGTAACAAGGTCTTGCACAATGTGGTCGGCACGCTGGGTGTGCTCGAAGGCAATGGCGGCGACTTGCGCAGTGGCTTGCCGTGGCAGTCGGTTCACGATGGCGAACGGCTGGTCCACGAGCCGCTGCGATTGTCAGTGGTGATTGCCGCGCCGATCGAGGCCATCAATTCCGTCATCAGCAAACATGCATCGGTGCGTGAGCTGGTCGACAACGGCTGGATCCACTTGTTTGCCATGCTCGATGGAGCAAGCGATTTGCAACGCTATCGCGGTGCGTTGCTCTGGGAGCGCGCGCCGTGACCGCGCCCGCCGCTAGTCGGCCTGACAAGCGGCCAGTGCTCAGCACACGGCAATTTGCAGAGGCTACGCAGGCGGCGGCAATACTTGCCAGTGGAGGGATCGTCGGCCTACCAACCGAAACGGTCTATGGTCTTGCCGCCGATGCCAGCAACCCGCAAGCGGTCGCGCGAATCTTTGCGGCAAAGCAGCGTCCAACGGATCATCCGTTAATCGTTCATTTGCACAATGTGAACCAGATCAGTGATTGGGCTAGCGAGATTCCACGCGTCGCCTGGCAACTTGCGGAAGCATTTTGGCCGGGACCTCTGACTCTGATTCTGCGCCGCGCGTCGGGTGTGCTCGATGCGATTACCGGTGGCCAGGAGTCGATTGCCTTGCGTATTCCGCGGCATGAGCTGGCGCTCAGCGTACTGCAGCAGTTCGGGCGGGGCATTGCGGCGCCGTCCGCCAACCGATATGGGCGCATCAGTCCGACGTCCGCCGAGCATGTGCGCGAGGAACTCGGCGACGCGGTGGATCTGGTCCTCGATGGCGGTGCATGCAGCATCGGAATCGAATCAACGATCGTTGATCTGTGCAGCGGCGCGCTGCGTATCCTGCGCCCAGGAGCGATTACTGCCGAGCATCTGCGCGCCGCGACGGGTGTTGCCGTTGCTCCCGCTATGCCCGCAGGGCCGCGGTCGCCAGGCACATCCAACTCGCATTACGCGCCATCAGCACGAGTCAGCGTAGTCAGCCCCACACATGTCTTAAAAGAAGTGGAAAAGTTTCATACGATGGGCTGGAGCGTTGGCGTGCTCTCATCGATTTATCCAAGCGATCTGCCCACCTCGGTGCCTTGGCTCAGCCTTGGGTTCGGTATCAATGAACAAGCGCGACAAGTCTATCGGCGATTGCGCGAAGCGGATCATATGGGGCTCGCGGCGATCGTTGCGGTGCTACCCGAAGATATCGGCATCGGCCACGCGCTGCGTGACCGGTTGCGCCGTGCGGCGGGTTTGGGTGACCTCTCGACAACGATTGTTGGGTATCGCCCCAGCGCCGCGGATTCGTGATCTTGTCCCGCTCACCGGGGCGCGGCTGTTCCATTTATGTTTACCGTGGCAGCAGAGTTGCTCTATTGACTCGTCACGGCAAGGAGAAAGTAATCGCGCCGGTTTTTGATGCCACGCTCGGGTGTCAGATCAGTCACGTAGACGAATTCGACACCGATCAACTTGGCAGCTTCACCCGCGAGATCCCGCGTGTGGGCACACAGATCGATGCCGCACGGCGCAAAGCGCGTCTAGGCATGCATCTCAGCGGTCTTTCGATTGGGTTAGCCAGCGAAGGTTCGTTCGGCTCTGATCCCTTGTTAGGCATGCTCCCTTGGAATGTCGAAATTTTGCTCTGGATCGATGATGCGCTCGGGATCGAAGTCCTCGGCAGGGCCGACGGAGCGGCCAATTTCGCCCATCGACTTGCAAAAGAATGGAGCGATGTGGAGGCTTTTGCCGGCCAATCGGGGTTTCCCGAGCATCAGCTTGTGGTGCGTCCAGAGCACGACGGCGACCCGCGCGTACGCAAGGGCATTGCAAATTGGCAGGTCCTCGAAGCTGCGTTTTTCGAGGCGCGCGCGCTGTCCGAGAACGCCCGTGTCTTTGTTGAAACCGACGTGCGTGCGCATGCCAACCCCACGCGCATGCTGGTAATTCGGCGCGCGGCCGAGGATCTCGCTGCGCGTCTTGGCAGTGCTTGTCCGTTTTGCGCGACACCGGGATTCTGGGTGGTCGAGCGGCTGGCCGGTTTGGCATGCGCGGACTGCGCTGCACCGACCCAGGAGACCATTGCCGATGTGCTCGGCTGTGTGCGCTGTGAGCATCGCGAAACTCGTCAGCGCGAGGGCAGACTCGGAGCGGATCCGGCTCATTGCGGGTATTGCAATCCTTGAGCGCGCGTCAGCCGTTAGCCCGCGGATGGCTGGTCGTCCGATTGAGCGACGGGATAGCCATGCGTCGCTGATGTCGGCGTGGCATGATCGAGTGATCGTCAGCTCTTCTGGAGTACCACATGTCGACCTTGTATCCCGTGGACAAGACCTTTGGCGTATCAGCACGCATTGATCAACCGACGTACGAAAAAATGTACGCCGAGTCGATACGCGAGCCGGATCAGTTCTGGGGACGCATCGGTCAGCGTCTCGACTGGATCAAGCCTTTCAGCAAGGTCAGTGACGTATCGTTCGACGTCGAGGATCTGCACATCCGCTGGTACGAAGACGGCGTGCTGAATGTCGCTGCGAATTGCCTGGATCGCCATCTCGAATCACGCGGCGAGAAAACCGCCATCATCTGGGAGGGCGATGATCCTGCGCAGTCGCGACGGATCAGCTACCGCGAGCTACATGCGGAAGTATGCAAGGCGGCCAATCTTCTGAGCCATCTGGGCGTTCGTAAAGGCGATCGCGTGGCCATCTACATGCCGATGATTCCGGAAGTCGCCGTAGCCATGTTGGCCTGCGCACGCATTGGGGCGGTGCATACGATCGTGTTTGGCGGGTTCTCTCCCGATTCGCTGGCCAGCCGCATCGCCGATTGCCGATGCAAGCTCGTGATCACGGCGGATGAAGGCTTGCGAGGTGGCAAGTCGGTTGCCTTGAAAGCGAACGTCGATGCTGCTCTGGAACGGCCGAATACAAACTGTGTCGAAACCGTGCTGGTGGTGCGTCGAACCGGCGGCACGATCGATATGCAAGTGCCGCGCGATCGTTGGTGGCACGCCCTGATGGAGGGGCAATCAACAAATCACGAGCCGGTGCCGTGCGAAGCCGAACATCCCTTGTTTATCTTGTACACCTCGGGTTCGACCGGTGCGCCGAAAGGCGTGTTGCATACGAGCGCTGGCTACCTGGTTCATGCCGCGTTTACCCACGAAGCCGTGTTTGACCTGCGCGAGGAAGATATCTATTGGTGTACCGCCGACGTCGGTTGGGTGACCGGCCACAGCTATCTGGTTTACGGGCCGTTGGCCAACGGCGCGACAACGTTGATGTTTGAAGGCGTGCCGAACTATCCCGACAGCTCACGCTTTTGGCAGGTAATCGACAAGCACAAGGTAAGTATTTTTTACACGGCACCCACGGCTATCCGCGCCTTGATGCGTGAAGGGGATGCGCCGGTCCGGAAAACCTCGCGGGTCAGCTTGCGCGTGCTCGGGTCGGTGGGTGAGCCGATCAACCCGGAAGCCTGGGAATGGTATTACCGCGTTGTCGGTGACAGCCGCTGCCCGCTCGTCGATACGTGGTGGCAGACGGAAACCGGCGGCATCCTGATCTCACCCTTGCCCGGTGCGACGGATTTGAAACCCGGTTCAGCGACGCTGCCGTTCTTCGGCGTCAAGCCGGCGTTGGTCGATGCCAATGGCACGGTTCTCGAAGGTGCCGCCGAAGGCAATCTGATCCTGACCGGCTCGTGGCCCGGACAGATGCGCACGGTTTACGGCGATCACGAACGTTTCGTCAACACCTATTTTCGCAACTATCCGGGAAGCTATTTCACCGGTGACGGCGCACGTCGTGATGATGATGGCTATTACTGGATTACCGGGCGTGTGGATGATGTGATCAATGTATCCGGCCACCGCCTCGGCACCGCCGAGATCGAAAGCGCCCTGGTTGCACACGCCTCAGTGGCCGAAGCAGCCGTGGTGGGTTGTCCACACGACATCAAGGGGCAGGGCATCTATGCGTACGTCACCCTTGTTCTGGGCGTCGAGCCGGATGATGCGTTGCGCAAGGAACTGATTGCCTGGGTGCGCAAGGAGATCGGGCCGATCGCCACGCCTGACCATCTGCAATGGGCGCCCGCTTTGCCGAAGACCCGATCGGGCAAGATCATGCGACGAATTTTGCGCAAGATCGCCGAGAACGCGCCCGAGCAGCTGGGAGATACCTCGACTCTGGCCGATCCCTCCGTGGTCAGCAGTTTGGTTGAGGAGCGCTTGATCAGACAGTAGCTGAGGTCCATTGGCTCGCAGGGTCAGCCTTCCAGGACGCTTGAATCCATCCGCTCGCGGCACCATTTTCCATCCATCGGCGGCCAAGCCGCCCTCGCAATGAAAGGTGCCAATCCATGCGCATGGAAAAATTGACTTCGCGCTTCCAGCAGGCGCTCGCGGATGCTCAAAGCCTCGCCGTGGGCCGCGATCACAACATGCTCGAACCCGTGCATGTCCTGGTCGCCCTGCTTGACCAAAAAGGCGGCTCGACCCAGCCGATGCTGGCCCAGGCCGGTATCAACGTAGCGGCCTTGCGCACGCGGTTGGGCCAGATTCTAGATGGCTTGCCAAAAGTCGCCGGGCAGGAGGGCAATATTGGCGTCGGCAATGATCTCAACCGGCTGCTGAATTTGACCGACAAGCTCGCCCAGAAGCGAGGCGATCAGTTCATCGCCAGTGAGTTGTTCGTGCTTGCCGCGCTGGAAGACAAGGGCGAAGTCGGCGCGGCGCTGAAGGCGACAGGTGGCAATGCCGCAGCGCTAGAGGCGGCGATCGAAGCGATGCGGGGTGGCGAGAAGGTCGATGACGCGAATGCCGAAGAAAATCGCCAGGCGCTGGAGAAATACTGCATTGATCTGACCGCGCGTGCGAGCTCTGGAAAGCTCGATCCGGTGATCGGACGCGATGAGGAAATTCGTCGCGTTATCCAGGTGTTGCAGCGGCGCACGAAAAATAATCCGGTGCTGATCGGCGAGCCTGGTGTCGGCAAGACGGCCATTGTCGAAGGACTGGCCCAGCGCATCATTCATGATGAAGTGCCCGAAGGTTTGCGTGGCAAGCGCGTGCTCTCGCTGGACATGGGTGCGCTGATTGCCGGCGCGAAGTTTCGTGGCGAGTTCGAAGAGCGACTCAAGGGTGTTCTCAACGATCTGGCCAAGCAGGAAGGACAGGTGATTCTGTTCATCGATGAATTGCACACCGTGGTTGGCGCAGGCAAAGGCGAAGGCTCAATGGATGCCGGCAACATGCTCAAGCCTGCACTCGCACGCGGCGAATTGCATTGCGTTGGCGCAACCACACTCGATGAGTATCGCAAGTACATCGAAAAAGATGCTGCACTGGAACGCCGCTTCCAGAAAGTGTTTGTCGGCGAGCCGAGTGTGGAAGATACGATCGCGATCCTGCGCGGCTTGAAAGAGCGCTATGCCGTGCATCACGGCGTCGAGATCACCGATCCTGCAATCGTTGCCGCAGCGACCCTGTCGCATCGCTACATTGCGGATCGGCAGTTGCCGGACAAGGCCATCGACTTGATGGACGAAGCCGCGTCGCGCATCCGCATGGAGATCGATTCAAAACCCGAGGAGCTTGATCGCAAGGAGCGTCGTCTGATCCAGCTCAAGATCCAGCGCGAAGCGTTGAAGAAGGAGAAAGATGCCGAATCCAAGCAGCGTCTGGCCGATCTGCAAACCGAGATCGATGTGCTCGAGCGCGATTTTTCGGATCTGAATGAGATCTGGAAAGCCGAAAAGGCGGCAGTCACCGGCACGACCAAGATCAAGGAATCCATCGAGCAGGCTCGTCAGGAGATGGACGCGGCGATGCGTGCGCAGGATTTCGCCAAGGTTTCGGAAATCCAGTACGGACGCATTCCGCAACTGGAAAAACAACTGGCGACAGCGCAGGAAACCGAACAGCAGGGATTCCAGCTCTTGCAGGACAAGGTAACCGCCGAGGAGATCGCTGAAGTCGTCGCGCGCTGGACAGGTATCCCGGTCTCGAAAATGCTCGAAGGCGAGCGCGACAAACTGCTGCGCATGGAGGATTCCCTGCACGAGCGTGTGATCGGTCAGGATGAGGCGGTCACCGCGGTCGCCGATGCAATCCGTCGTTCGCGCGCTGGTCTCTCCGATCCAAACCGGCCTAATGGTTCGTTTTTGTTTCTTGGGCCGACCGGCGTTGGCAAGACCGAGTTGTGCAAGGCCTTGGCCGAGTTTCTGTTTGACTCGACCGACGCCATGGTGCGCATCGATATGAGTGAGTTCATGGAAAAACATTCCGTGAGTCGCCTGATCGGCGCACCGCCTGGCTACGTCGGCTATGACGAAGGCGGCTATCTGACCGAGGCCGTGCGTCGTCGACCGTATAGCGTGATCCTGCTCGACGAGGTCGAGAAGGCGCACTCGGATGTATTCAACGTGCTCTTGCAGGTGCTCGACGATGGTCGTTTGACCGATGGCCAGGGACGCACCGTGGATTTTCGCAACACGGTGATCGTGATGACCTCAAACCTCGGTTCGCAGTTCATCCAGGAGATGACCGACGACACCGAAGAGCAATACACCCAGTTGAAGGCCTCGGTGATGGGCGTCGTGCAGGCGCACTTTCGTCCCGAGTTCATCAACCGGCTCGACGAGATCGTCGTCTTTCGCTCACTCGACAAGTCGCAGATCCAGAAGCTCGCACGCATCCAGACCGAATATCTGGCCAAACGTCTGGGCGAACGTCAGCTCAAGCTTGAGATCACCGACAAGGCGATCAACCTGCTCGGCAATGTCGGTTTCGATCCGGTCTATGGCGCGCGGCCATTGAAACGGGCGATCCAGCAGCAACTGGAAAATCCGCTGGCGCGGCAGATTCTCGAAGGCCGCTACCAGCCTGGCGATACGGTCAAGGTTGATGCCGAGGGCGCGCAGTTGGTGTTTGTTTCTGCGCATTAGGCCAGGCCCTTCCAAGCGCCACGAGATAGCCGTACAAGTTGTATCGTCATTACTTGCGGTGATCTCGAGCAGAGACGCTGGGCCCCTGCCTTCGCAGGGGCCTCGGAAAATACTTCCACACTCGGATTTGCCTGCGCAAACCGCGACTTTTCCGAGGTGCAAATCGGCTTGCGCCGCGACATGATTATCCCTCGTCGGCACGGCGAAGGCAGCGGTCCAACGACTCTTCTTTTCGCCTGAGCATGATGCCCGCTTGATCAGGATTTGCCGGAACTCTCGCGCTCCTCGCGCAGGCGCTCACTCCAGAAATCTGCATTGCGAATGCCAAGTGCTTCCGGGTCGAAGGTCGGATCTTTGTTGCCCGCCTTGCGTTGGCGCTCGTAGTCGCGCAAGGCGGCCAGCGCTGGCTTTTGCAAAATGAGAATCGCGATGATGTTGAGCCAGGCCATCAAGCCGGCGCCTATGTCTCCGAGTTGCCACGCGCCACCCGCTGTTTTCAGCGTACCGATCGTAACCATGGTGAGAATGCCGACGCGTAGCAACAGCACGATCCATGGTCGATGGATCTTGCGGTTGATGAAGCTGATGTTGGTTTCAGCCATGTAGTAATAGGCGACGATCGTGGTGAAGGCGAAAAACAACAGGGCCAACGCGACGAAGCCCTCGCCGAAGCCCGGCAACATCGACTCGACCGCCGCTTGCGCGTAGCCGGGGCCGACTTCCACACCGGGTAGGTTCTCGACCAGCATTCCGCCACCGGGCTTGTTGACGTTGTACATGTCGGTCGAAAGAATCATGAAGGCGGTCGCGGAACACACGAGCATGGTGTCGATATAGACCGAAAACGCTTGCACATAGCCTTGCTTGGCCGGATGACTCACCTCGGCGGCGGCGGCCGGATGTGGCGCGGTGCCTTGGCCGGCTTCATTGGAAAATACGCCGCGCTTGACACCCCACTCGATCGCCAGGCCGAGCACGGCGCCGAACCCTGCTTGAAAACCAAATGCCGACTTGATGATCAAGGCGAACACTTGAGGGACCTGATCAAGATTGAGGAACATGATCACGAAGGCAACGATGATGTAGGCGATGGCCATGAACGGCACGACAAACTCGGCAAACCGAGCGATGCGCTTGACCCCGCCGAAGATGATGAAGCCAAGACCGGCAATCAGGCAGACAGCGGTAACCCAGGGCTCGATGCCCCAAGCCGTTTCCATTGCTGCACCAATGCTGTTGGCCTGTACGCCCGGCAACAGAAATCCGGTGGCAACTATGGTTGCCACGGCAAATAGCCAGGCGTACCACTTCACGCCGAGGCCTTTTTCGATGTAGTAGGCAGGGCCGCCACGGTAGAAGCCGCGTTCGTCTTTTTCCTTGTAGATCTGCGCCAGCGTCGCTTCGACGAAGGCGGTGGAGGCGCCAAGAAATGCCACCGTCCACATCCAAAACACCGCGCCAGGACCACCGAAGGCGATTGCAGTGGCCACGCCGGCGATATTCCCGGTGCCCACGCGGCCGGACAGCGACATGGTTAAGGCCTGAAACGATGAAACACCCGAGGGCGATTTTTCACCGCTGAACATGCAGCGCAACATCTCGCGCACGGAGCGCACCTGCATGAATCGCGTGCGGATCGAAAAGTACAAGCCGGCACCGAGGCAAAGCGCGATCAACGCTCGGCTCCATACCAGGTCATTGATTGCAGAGATTATTTCGTTCATTCAAGGCTTCCTGATTCGATCCCGTGCAGCCAGCAGGCTGCGGCGTTGTCGGACATCTACTGGCTGGTGGCTGATCGGTCTCGTCGCGCCAACATTCCTTGAATGCTGGCAAATGGTCTCCGAGAGTATCGGTCTGATCGTCGATTGTCTTGCACGGATCGTCGTTCGGGAATGGTATTGAACGGCGTGGATGCGCCATCATGTCGACGCTCTGTTGCCAACTCTCATGCGAAATCTTTGCCATGCCAATCTACGAATTTGAATGCCCTGCCTGCGCGCACCGCTTTGAGCGATTGCAGAAAATTTCGGACGCTGATCCCACCGATTGTCCGGAATGCGCAAAAGCAGGGGTGCGTCGACGTTTGACCGCGCCGGCGTTTCGCTTGTCTGGTTCAGGCTGGTACGAAACCGATTTCAAGAAAGAAGGCGACAAGAAGCGAAACCTGACAAGCACTGATTCCTCGCCGTCATCGAGCTCGGCTGAGCCGAGCGCCGCGAAAAGCGAGTCAGCGAAAGTGGAATCGCCTAAAACGGAGGCGAAGCCGAGTGGCGCAGCGGATTCATGAGTAAGGCAGACGTTCAGGAGCAATCTGCCTACACTGCAGAAGTCAATTCAGACAGGAGAGCAAGCATGCTGAGCAAGTTTATTGCGTTAGGGGTCGCTGTATTCGGAGCTGCCATTATGATGGCGCCTGCCCATGCTGATCCGCAGCGAGGATCGGATCGCCACGATAATCGCAATGATCGGGTCGAGTGTACGAGCAATGATTACCGGTTCACCCGCTGCGGAGTTGATTGGCGGAAGGCGGATATCGTTCGCCAAACATCTCAGTCACGTTGTATCGAAGGACGCAATTGGGGTGTGGATCGCCGTGGGCTTTGGGTCGATAAAGGTTGCGGTGGCGTATTCGTTGAGCGCGGACGTGGTGGCAATCATGGCGGCGGCAATGGCAATGGCGGATGGAATCCCGGTCCGAACTGGAATCAGGACATTCGTCTGACCTGTCAGAGTCAGGATTATCGTTATCGTATGTGCCAAGTGGATACCGGTCGCGGCGGTGGCGTAAGAATCGAGCGTCAGATCTCGGATACTGCGTGTATCGAAGGTCGCACTTGGGGCTACAATCGTGCAGGCATCTGGGTCAGTGGCGGCTGCGCTGCCATTTTTCGAGTTGAGCGCCGCTGGCGCTGATTGATCCGGAACCGTTAGATCGTAAACACGACGCCCACCGCAAGGTGGGCGTTTTATTGCCAGGGATGGCAAGTACGCATGCAACGCAGGAGCATTTGCAGGCGGCCAGGGATGGCAAGTACGCATGCAACGCAGGAGCATTTGCAGGCGGCCAGGGATGGCAAGTACGCATGCAACGCAGGAGCAGTTGCAGGCGGCCAGGGATGGCA
>JBBSVJ010000007.1:0-36833 GCA_038233665.1 Lysobacterales bacterium | reverse complement strand
GGCGAACCCCGGAGCAGGCTCGCGCACCTGGAGCACAGGGACTGTGCGTAAGGCGCGAGTGTGGGGGTGGCCTTCTCTTGGCCTACGTTCTCTTGGCCACGCAAGAGAAGGTAGGACGCTCGCCATGGATGGCGAGTGGAATACGACAGGATGTCTCCACACGCAGTGCGAAAGAACGCAAACCAAGCAAAGGCACTGGGCCCCTGCCTTCGCAGGGGTGACGAGATGTGGGAGGCGAGTAAAAAACGGCAGGGATGCCGCGCGACGAAGGAGCGTGCTTTCTCATGCCAAATTGAGCGAACGCTACCTAAAACGACTCGATTCGCCAATGCGATTCAAGTGCCACTTCATCACAATTATTCCCCTCTTCCCCTCGATCAATAACAAGAAAATCACTGACCCGATCGAGTGCGATCAAGGGGTGGTGCCACGTACCACGATGGTAGTTGATGCCCTGCCCGTGTCGAGCGAGAAACGCACGTGGGGTTGCGTTCGGATCGGGCGCGACGACAACCAAAAAAGCAACCTCCGGGCTCATCGGCACGAACGCCTGACTACCGAGCGGATGGCTTTCGAGTAGGCGCACCTCGAACGGCAGGGACCGCGGTTGCGCGCGAAAAATGCTGATGATCGGCTGGCCGTTGTGGAGCGAAGTGTCGATGTTGGCCAGATCGTGGAAGCGCATCGCGGTTCCGTCATTGACGGCGTAGCCATCGCTGGCGGAATCGACTTCGATGACATCCCCAAACGACGCGAAAGCTGCGCGGGTCAATGGCTCGACGCGCAACGCACGCACAATGCCATTCATGCCGGTCGACCACGCAGGCGCAATCGTGAGACGCCGCCGTCGGGATGTATGTTGAAGCGCACGTGGGTGATCGGATCGTGGCCAAGGATCTCTTCTCGAAAGTGATGCTGGGCATCCATCTGCAAAGTTTGCTCAGGCAAAATTTGCGGCCAGAACATCGACTGGGTAATGATCGATTCGCGCGTGCCGCCAAGCACCTGCGCGGCCTGGATTGAGCAGCGATCAGGGTAGTTGCCCTTGAAGTGCGCGGTATCGATTTCAATTGCTTCGATCACCCCCGCGCTGGCCAAGGTGATGATGCACCAGTCATGTCCGGGTTCGCGTCGACGTCGCGTTTCCCAGCCGTCGCCCATATTGACGCCGCGCCCTGGCAGCAGCAGGGTCGAAGCGGGCCCGAAGTGCTCGTTGTTGGCGGCCAACGCTGTGGCACCGTTCAATGCGGCGGCGAGATCGACAAGGCCATCGGCATCGTTCGCGGCGGCGGCGAAATCCGGCGTCGCGTAGATGCGTAGTCTTGCGAGTCCGCCATCGGGATACAGATTGACGCGCACATGACTGCAAATGGGGCCGCCATCAATGGCGAAATAGTGGTGTCGATTGCCCGACAAATTGACCGCCTCCAGGATCGGAAACCACTGGCTATCGGTGTTCGGCTCAGCGTCGACAACTAAGCAGCCTTCGACGGAAGCCGCCGGTGGAAAATTGCCGGTGAAGTGACTTGTATCCAGATCCAGCCCGTGGACCACGCCATGACGGGCGAGCTTGACGATGCACCAGTCGTGTCCCGCTCCGCGGCGACGCCTGCTTTCCCAGCCATCCATCCATTTGCCGTTGATATCGTATTTGCCCGCGACAAAAACGGCTGCTTGAGGATTGAGCATGCGCTGCATCGCGGCAAAAAAATCATCGCTGCACGCCAAGGCTTTGGCACCGAGACGCTCATCGGCGAGATTGACATGGCAGCGAACGAATTCGGGTGTCTCGATATCAAAGGGAGTCATGACCATGGGTGAATCCTTGCACGCGTTTCGGAGGGCGAATCATTGATCCACATTGAGCAGATCGTGCAGACGGAGCAACGCGATCGCCTCGATCTGTCGCAATGCTTCAGAGAACTCAGCGTCCGCTTGGTTACACACACGATCTTCCAGCGCATGAAGAATGCTTGATCGTGTGTGCCCGCGCACGGCCAGGATGAAAGGAAAACCAAATTTTTCCATATAGATCGCGTTGACGGCATTGATTCGTGCGAACTCCTCAGGCGTACATTGATCCAACCCCGCGCCGGATTGCTCTGCCGCCGAGACCGAAGTCAGCTCACCGCGAATTGCTGCCTTTCCGGCCAGCTGCGGATGCGCACGAATCAGGCCCAGCTGCTCATCATGATCGGCGTGTGCAACCACCTCGCACATGGCGCCATGCAAGCGGCTGATCGTGGTGAAAGGCCGTTGCGACCAGGCGCGCTCGGGTACCCAGGGCGAATGCTCAAAAATTTCCGCGAGGGCGTCGCGAAACGTCTCTTGCGAGCTTCGATTGAGTTCGCCCAGGTTTGTCATGCCGGATGCCTATCCTTCCAGTGGCGCGCGATATCGATGCGTCGGCAGATCCAGACCCGATCAAATTTTTCCACATGATCAAGGAAGCGCTGCAGGCCGGCGAAGCGTCCGGGGCGGCCGAGGATGCGCGCGTGCATGCCGATCGACATCATTCGCGGCGTGTGCTCGCCTTCCGCATACAGCACATCGAAGCTGTCACGCACATAATGGAAAAAGTGATCGGCGGTGTTGAAACCCTGGGGCGAGGCGAAGCGCATGTCGTTGGCATCGAGGGTGTAGGGCACGACCAGATGCGCACGCTCGCTGCCATCCTCGAGCGCCACGCGCATCCAGAATGGCAGGTCATCTCCGTAGTAATCGGAATCGTATTCAAAGCCTCCGTGCTCGACGACGAGACGGCGCGTGTCTGGACTGTCACGCCCGGTGTACCAGCCCAGTGGTGGCGCGCCGGTCAATTCAGTGTGGATCTCGACCGCACGCGCGATGTGGTCGCGCTGCACATCGACAGGAATATCCTGATAGTGGATCCAGCGCAGACCGTGCGAAGCGATTTCGTGATCGAGTTGCAGACAGGCACTGACAAGTTCCGGATTCCGCTGCATGGCCATGGCAACGCCGAAAACCGTCAGCGGCAAGCCGCGCCGTTCAAACTCGTCGAGGATGCGCCAGACGCCGACCCGCGAGCCGTACTCGTAGATCGACTCCATGCTCATGTGCCGCGAGGGATAGCTGGCCGCACCGATGATCTCGGAGAGAAATTGCTCGCTGCCGCCATCGCCATGCAGCACACAATTCTCGGCCCCCTCTTCCAGATTCAATACGAACTGCAGCGCAATGCGCGCCCCGCCCGGCCAGTCGGCCTGCGGCGGATGGCGACCGTAGCCGGCAAGATCACGCGGGTAATCGGCACTGGATGGCATTCAGATCAGCTGGCGGGCGAAGAGGTCGGAAGCACCAGTGTCGCGACACGATGGGCTTTTGTGCAAGCGCGCGTCGCGATCAGACGCTTCTGCGACCTGTCGAACGCTCGGAATGCTCGCAGCGTTCCGATGCGATTCGGGCGATGGCGCGCACTTCCTCGTAATCGGATGCGGCGAGATCGCGGGCAATGTAGGCCAGGAATGACGGACTGCCAGCGCCAACGGCGCGATGCAGCCAGTCGAGCGCCTCGGTAACCTTGCCTTGCTGGATGAGTATTTGCGCGTGACTGGCTTGCCCGCGAAAATCTCCCGCCTCGGCGGATTTTCGGTACCACTCACGGGCGGCGATGGGATCCGCCACTACCTCCCAGCCTTCTTCGAGATAGCGGCCGACGAGGTTCATCGACTTGGCATGGCCGAGATCGGCCGCCTTGCGATACCAGGTCAGTGCCTCGCGACGCGACTCGGCTACTCCGCGCCCTGTTGCGAGCAGATTCGCCAAGTTGTACATGCCCCAATCGTGGCCGGCCTTTGCCGACTTCGAGTACCAGACCGCCGCCAGCACGCAGTCAGATGTGGTACCGATGCCGAGCTCAAGACAGCGTCCAAGCATGTTCATGGCCTCCGGCATGCCGGAGTTCGCGGCCAACCGATACCAATGCAGGCCTTCAACCGCATCGAGAGCAACGCCTCGACCTTCGCAATGGATCTGACCGAGCAGAAACTGTGCAGTGATCTCTCCAGCCCGTGCCGCCGCACCAATTGCCTTCAAGGCAGCAGCCGGATCTTCGCGCAACGCAGCAACAAGCAGGTTGTGAGCCCGTCCGCTTTCGACCGGCGTCGACGCCTCAGACATCCGACCACGCTCGCAATAGATTGTGATAAATGCCGGTCAGCGAAACCAGTTCAGGCGCTCCGGGTACACGCGCGGTTAGCGACTGGATGGCGACATCGAGCTCAAACAACTGGCGTCGCTGCGCATCGCTGCGGACCATGCTCTGCAACCAGAAGAACGCCGCCGTCCGTGCGCCATGCGTCACCGGCGTGACCTTGTGCAGACTCGATCCCGGATACAGAATCAGATCCCCGGCCGCCAGCTTGACGCTGTGCACGCCGTAGGTGTCTTCGATGACCAACTCGCCACCGTCGTATTCGTCGGGTTCGGCAAGAAACAATGTTGCCGAGAGATCGGTGCGCACCGCCAGCGCGGGTTGCTGGCGACGGTCGTAGCGGATGGCGTTGTCGATATGCATGCCGAATTCCTCGCCACCGCTGTATCGATTGAATAGTGGCGGATAGATCGTGCGTGGCAAGGCCGCGGCGAAGAACGTCGTGTTTCGTGAAAGCGCATCGAGGATCAGTATTCCCAGCTTGGTCGCGACTGGATCATCCTCGGCCAGTTGGCTATTGTTCTTGACCTGAGCAGATTGAAAGCCGGCGGTTCTTTTTCCATCTTTCCAATCGGCGTCGACGAGGCGCGCGCGGACCTGCGCTAGCTGATCGACATCAAGTACCTCCGGAACGTGAACCAGCACGCAGCACTCTCCATTACATGAAACCCGCCTGGCAATGCATCTCGCCACGCGTGCTCGAACATACTCAGAATTTCAGGCTTGCCGTCAGCTGAACGGTACGTCCGGCGGCGGGTGAAACGTAGTGAACCGGATAGGCCTTCGTGTAATAGGTCTTATCGGCAAGATTCTGCACGTTCAGACGCAGAGCGAGCTTGTCGGTAGCCTGCCAGCTGGCCATTGCATCAAGGCGCCAATAGGAAGGAATTCCGAATTCGCTCAACAGGCCATCAGCCGGATTGACTCTGAAGCTGCCCACTACGTCATCGACGTAGAACGCACCTGCGCCGAAATTCATACGACGTGATACTTGATAGCTGCTCCACAAACTAAAGCTGTTTTCGGGGATATTGGCCAGGCGCGTTCCATTGATCGGATTCGCATCGCCATCGACGAATCCGCCATCGATCAGCTTGCTCTTCATCAGCGCGTAGCCGGCGAAGACACTCCACGCCTCGGTGAGGCTGCCGGTTGCCGAGAGTTCGATGCCGCGCACACGCGATTTTCCAATATTCTGGTAGCTACCATCGGCGTCGAGCTGACGGGCGTTGGTTTTTTCGGTATTGAACAGATCCGCGCTGACGGCAAGGCGATCGGCGAACAGACTCCACTTCACGCCAAGCTCGATATTTTTAGTCTTTTCCGGATCAAGGTCGGTGATGCTGATCGGATTGGACTCACTACCCTCGCTGATGAAACTTCCTGGCGGCGTCGCCGAGTTGGCAAATGAGAGATACACGCTGCCTGCTTCAACCGGCTTCCAAACGAGTCCGATCTGGCCACTGACATTGTTGTTGGTGCTGCGATGATCTTCGGTAATTTTTGGGCCGCCGTATCCACGCGGGCAGACCGATCCAGGCAGATCCGGGCAATAAGTGATTGGCGCCTTGGTCGAGAAGCGGTCGAATCGCAAGCCGACATTTAGCAGCCAGTTTTCTCCGAAATGCAGCGTATCAAGCAGGTAAAGCGCCTGGGTGTTGCTGGTCGTGCGCGTTGAATTATTGGCGCGCACGATCGGTGCTGACACGAAGCTGTCCGTGGCTGCGTCGTAGGTTCCCGGTTGCCACGGATCGTTCGGATTCGGGTTACTCAAACTCGTGCAGTTGTAGAACGAAGGCGCACCCACACCGAGCGTTCCGCACGCGGTCGATGCATTCAAATACGGTACGGCGTAGCTGTCCTTGAGCGCCTTCTCGTTGGCCAGTTCAAGGCCAACGTTGAAAACGTTCTTGATGCCACCCAGTTTGAATTCACCCGAAAGATCGGTCTGGTTGATTGCCGAAACTGTATTGCCCGCGCGCGTATTCACGCGTCGCCAGACTTCGCCATTGATGACGTTGCCTTGGCTGTCATCGGGCTGACTAAAGATGTAGTCCTGTTGCGAGCGGCCATAGCGCGACGTGTTGCGCAAACTCAGCCCGTCAGCGAACTCGTGGCGCACCTGCACGGTGCCGATATCGACGTTCGCTTCGCGGAAGTCGCGATCGATGAGACCATAGAAATTACTGCTGTCGCCGCCATCGTCGGGGCGCACCACTCGCACGCCAGCCGGCAACTGGCGGAAGCCGTAGCGATACGGAATACCCGCCTCGGGCAGCTCGTCGGTTTGCAGATGGTAGTAGCCCAGCGTCGCCGACGTCGGACTATCGAGACCGAAGGTGATCGACGGTGCCAAGCCGAAGCGGCGGCTGTTGACCTCATCACGGCCCGCAACGCCCGCGTCATGGCCCATTACGTTGACGCGCAATGCGGCACTGTCGCTCAGCCGGATATTCGTATCCAGCGTGGCACGGCGGTAGGCCGCGCTGCCAACACCGAGCTCCGCTTGAGTGAAGTTCTCGGCAACCGGGGCCTTGGTTACTAGATTGATGCTGCCGCCACCATTCGAGCGCCCGCTATAGACCGAATCCGGGCCCTTGACCACTTCGATCTGCTGGATGTTGAAGGTCTCGCGTGATTGCGCGCCGGCATCGCGCACGCCATCGACAAAGATCGATCCCTGCGAATCGAAGCCGCGCAGATACGGCCGATCACCTTGCGGATTGCCACCCTCACCGGCACCAAAGGTGATACCTGGAACAAGCCGCAACGCGTCAACCAGATCGGTCGCGCCGATATCGCCGATCAAGGCTTCCGGCAGAATCGTGACCGACCGCGGCGTATCCAGCAGAGGTGCGGTGAACTTGCTCGAGGTCGGTTCGCTGAGCGCATAGCCATCGACCTTGATGCTATCGAGCTCGCGCGCCTTGCCCGAGTCGGGCAGATCGGATGACGCGGCTGTGTCGGCGAGCGCTGGCGCAGCCGACGAAATGAACAAGCCTCCCAGCGCGCTTGCCAAAACGCGGCGCGGGGAAGATTTGGCAGCGGAAATAGGCGCAGTGGACAACATCAATTTTGATCCTTGAGCGGCTTCAATCAGAAGCGAGGTAGGCGTCTGGCTCACCCAAAAGGAACCGGCCGATGTGGAATTCAGCGAACCTCGCTGTGCCTGGCGATGTGCTCAAGCGGCGGATCCGAATGCCAGTCGACTTGCTTCAGTGGGCGTGGAGATGGCTGCGCAAGGGGCGGATTAAACACTGGATGCGAATCATTTGCAACCGTATTGCGCATTAGGGGCCTATCCGCCGAAGCGCCGATGTGCGTCTGCGCCGATCAGGGATTGAACAGAGTCAATGCCTCTGCGTGCAGGGTTGGCGATCCCGCGAGGGCGTTGTGCACCTCGAGATCGATCGGCCCGCCATCCAGAGTGGTGAAGATTCCACCCGCCTCGCGCACGATCACGACGAGAGCGGCAATATCAAGAATATTGAGATCCGATTCGATGACCAGATCGATCGAACCCTTGGCCAGCAGGTGATAGTGCAGAAAATCGCCATAGCCGCGGATTCGACCGACCCGCTGGATCAGTTCCCCGAGTGCTGACCATCGAGTCGGATCGCTCGCCATCGACTTCAAATTGCCCGTCGAAATCGCGGCCAGCGGACCAAAATCATCGGCATCGGACACGCGCATTCTTGTTCCGTCGCCAGCATGTGTTCCGATGAAGGCGCCACCCCCGCGAACGGCCCAGGCGCGCTCGCCATATTCGCCGGCGGCAGAAACACCGAGCACAAGTTCGCCCCGATGCATCAGTGCAATCTGCGTCGAAAACATCGGATAACCACGAACGAAAGCCTTGGTGCCATCGATCGGATCGATCAGCCAGAGGAAGTCGCTTTCACCTTCACGACCATGTTCCTCACCGAGAAACGCATGCTCCGGATACGCCTCGCGCAGCACGTCCTTGATCGCCAGTTCGGCCTCACGATCGGCCTCGGTGACCGGTGTCGCATCGGCTTTGGCATCGACCGAGAAATCATGGGCGACATAGCGCGCATGAATACCCTGTCCGGCCACATCGGCGGCACGATGAGCGACCGCCAATGCCTGGGTCAGAAATGTAGGAGTCACGGTCATGCTCAGAACAGTTTGAACAACTGACCGGTAATGACCAGATGGGATGAGCCATCCGCTTGCGGCTCGCCGACATAGCGCAAGGCATCTTGCACGCGCAAGTCACCATGCCGAGCGGCGAGGAACGCTTCAGCCTGATAGCCGGTCGCCGACATGGTGAAGTTGCCGTTGACTTCCAGATTGCCCTTGCCGTCATCGGCCACGGTTCCGGCGATGCTGCCATCGGGCTTGGAGGCAAAGTCAGCGAGGATGTCGGAAAAGCGTGCTTCCGCCGTGCCGGTGACGCCGGCATCACTCCAGCGAGCGGTTCCGTTGGCGTCACTGATGACACCGTCGAAGAAACTGATGCGGGTGAAGGTTCCGGTTACCGTGCCGAGCAATTTCAAGGACGGCACATCGAGCACCGGCGACATCAGAGCGGCCGGCACGCGGAAGCGCACATCATTGGCGCTGACGCGTCCATCCGCATCGCGATCGAGCAAACCCGAGGTCACGATGTCGGCACCACGAATACGCAGATCCGCATGCACGCGCCGGGCGAGCAATGGAAACTTGTCGACCTTCCAATCCAACTCGCCCAGATCGCGACCCAAAACGCTGACGCCATCGGCATGACCATCCCAGACAGTACCGCGAACACCGACAAGAGAAATTGGTCCAAGCCGCGACGCGGCATAGCGATAGGCGACATCGGCTGGCAATGTCCAGGCAATCACGCCGGCAACGATGACGGCCAGCAAAAACAGGGCGAACAACCACTTGAATAGTTTCATTGGTTCCGGGAATTCAGATTAGGACGAGAATCAACTGACGCGATGCCAAGCTCAGGGTATGTCCTCAAGTGTTATCCGCGCGTTCACGAGGCCCGTCGCGTCAACCTGGTCGACCGAAAAATCGGTGATCTGCACACCGTAATCACGTGCGAGGTTTTCGACCCAGGCCATCAATGCATCGAACGAGACAAACTCGAAACTGGCGCGTACGCTGTTCGAACCAACCGGCTCAAGCCGCTTGAGCACACCTTCGAGACCCGCGCCCCGCGCGCTCACATCGGCCAGCGCGAGTAGTGACTTGCCCTGCCGATCCGCACGTGAACGCACACCGGCACTCCGCAAGCGCGTGACTTCGGCTTCGGCAACCCGAACAAACGCAAGATCACGCCGAGCGTTGTCGAGTTGGGTTGTCAGACGATCCATTTCGCTGCTCAACGGATGCCAGACGAAAGACCAGATCAGAAAAATCGCGACGATGACGGCTCCGATGACCAGCACGCGACGGTCGCGGAGAGACTGCTGATTCCACCACGCAGCGATCACGGTGCAACCCCACGAATCCTGATGCGGCCATCGACGCCAGTCTCGGCCGGAATCGAGGCGGTCACTTCGGCGGTCAAACCGGGTATTGCCGAAAACTGCTCGCGCATATTGTCGAGGGTGGCCACATCGGGTGCGCGCAAGCCCACCTCAAGGATTCCGTTGCGATACTCAAGGCCGCGCATCTGGGTGCGTGTGGTACGACCGAGTATCGGTGCGATCTGACCAATCAGCCGCAGAAAACCACTGGATTCACTCCCCCCGCGCAAGCGCTCGAGACGATCGCGCATGACACTTTGCGGCGCCCTTGAGCGTTCAGCGGCGCCAAGATCGGGAAAGGTCTTGAGAAGACTTTCCGACATCGCGCTATCGACGCTGGCGAGACTTGTCCCAAGCTGCCGCACTTGCAGCCCCCGATGGACGAACAGCATGAGCACGAGCGCCGCCGCGACCACGGCCACGCGGCGCCACCAACGTGAGCCGCGAGCTTGCCGATGCCCCGTTGCAAATTGGCCACTGAGCAGATTGATCGCCGGCTTGCCAAGATGTCCGCCCAGAAACGCGAGCGGATCACGCTGGCCCGCCTGAAAAGTCGCAAATCCGTTGTCGATAGCGAGCCGGGATTCGTTGCTGAAATCGTAGGCATCGATCGCGCGTTCGATTCCGCATGCACGAATCTGCGCGAGCCAATCCGGAAACTGTGCCACCGAACAACTCACCGCCGACCAGCGGTCAAGGCGAATCAGTACCTGATCCTCATCAATCAGCGCGCTGGCCGATTCCGGCGACAACGGCAATGCCATGGATTCAGGGATCAGCACGTCGGCATGCACACCGAACGTTGCGAGCGTGGCAATCCATGCCTGCATTTTCGCTCGTGCAACCACGGCCACGCCAACCCGACCGTCATTTCCAGGCTGAATCGAAAAATGCTGATCCTCGACCGAGGCCAGCAATTGATCCTCAACCGCGAATGGCACGGCCTGCTGCAACTGCGCCCAACTGCGCGCATTCACTCGCGTTTCGATCAGAAGCACGTCTTGCGCGGGCACCAGCACCACGATTTGCTCGGCTGCCGCAATCACAGCCGCCGGTGGCGGTCCATGCTGACTGGCCGAAAGGATGCGGCCGTCCACCGATTGGCGCAGCCACACAAGCGTGTTGGCAGGGTCAAGACGGAGAATGAGGCGTTCGGGCATGCGCTGGGTTCCTGGACAACCGGTCGATTGTACGAGAACTGCATCGAATCCCGGAAATCCGCCGTTTACGACGCCACTCCGAAAGCCACGCACGTGTGTCGAATCGATGACGCAACTGCAGCGTTGACAACGCACGAACCAGCGCAAAGCTAAGGCTGCTCTGCGACGGCCATGATAAAGTTGCCTCCTTTTTGATGCGGCCCTCGTCGCCACTCCTCCTATGCGCGCCCTTCGTTCACTCTTGCTCAATCGATTCGCCTTCGTCGTCTCTTGCACGCTTATCTGCCTGCTTGTATCCACAACCCCCCTTTTGGCCGCCAGCGGAGCCAAGACCTCGCACAAGGCGTTTGTCGCAAAGTCGACCATCGTCTGGCGCGGCGACATTGTCTCGGCGCGTGGATTCACCAACGATCTGGTGGATGCCTATCGCAAGGAGAAGCAAGGCTTGCTGACCGTGCAGTCGTTCAGCACGATCTCGGGCATCGATGCAGTGATCGATGGCAAAGCTGACATCGCCGGCAGCGCGCGTGCCATGAACGAGGATCGAGCGGTTGAACACGATTTGATCTTCCAACCAGTCGCGCTCGATGCAATTGTCCCGGTTACTCATCCGCGTAATCCGATCAACAGCATCAGCCTTGCCCAGTTGCGCCAGATCTATCTGGGTCGCATCAAGAACTGGCAGGAACTCGGCGGCACCGATGCGCCGATCAACTTGTACTCGATCGCCGCTCCGCAGGATGGCGTCGAGTTCAGTTTTCGCAACCTGCTTTACAAGCGCGGCGAGCAACGCGTCGCAGCACCCCGTCTCTACTTGAACACCGCCAAATTGGAGGAGGCGATCGCCATCGATCCCAATGGCCTGGGCTTGACCACCTTGTCGAGTGCTTTCACCAACCGCAGCATGAAAATGCTCACGGTCGAAGGCATAAACGCAAGCACGCAAAGCATCGCCGATGGCAGCTATCCGCTGTTCATCAGCTTGTATGTCGTGCAGCGGGCCGACGCACCGAACCGTGCTGAGGTCGATGATTTCATTCGCTTCCTTGGTACGCCCTCAGCATTGCAGGCGATGCGCAAGCACCAGCTGGTGCCCTACTCCGAAGCCGGCGATGTCTACAGCCGAGATGACCGTCGTCTGGCCCTCATTGACTCAGCGATTATTTCTGTAACCCCGGCTGATGTGGCAGCGATGCCACGCAAACGTGAGACGCGACCGGTGGCAGCGCCGCGGGCTACGTTGCAGGAGCGCATCGCCATCGCGCCGGCGGCCGACTCGACCGAGGATGCACGCAAGAATCTTTCCCGGTCAGAAAAAGCCAAAGCGGCCAAGGACGCCGCCTCCAAGCCTGATCCGAAGCCGCTCTGAACTTCCGAATACCCATGCAAATACGCGCCATTTCGCTTGATCTGGATGACACGCTTTGGCCGATCGCGCCGGTCATTGATCGTGTCGAGCAACAGGTCGATCAGTGGCTCCGTGAACATTGCCCCGAGGTCGCCGCCGCATGGCCGATCGAATCATTGCGCGTACTACGCGATGAGGTTGCGGCCGAGCACCCGGAGCTGGCGCATGATTTTGGCGCACAACGGCGTCTGACGCTGCGTCGCGCGTTCGCGCCGTTCAAGCTTGGCGAGGACTGGATTGATCGTAGTTACGAGGTCTACGTGCGTGCGCGCAACGAGGTTGAATGCTACGCAGACACGCCGCATGCCTTGAGGCGAATGGCGGCCAGTTTTCCACTGATCGGGATTACCAACGGCACCGCCTTGCTCGATCGGATTGGACTGCACGAGCATTTCCGTTTCAGCGTCAGTGCGGTGGATGTCGGCGTCGCCAAGCCACACATCGATATTTTCCATCACGCCTGCAATCGACTTGGCATATCGCCCGAAAACGTGCTTCACGTTGGCGACGATCCGCTGGCTGATGTCCTTGGCGCGAGCAATGCCGGGATGCGCACGGTGTGGCTCAATCGTTTGGGTACTGCTTGGCAGCACGAGACCAAGCCTGATCTTCAAATGGCCGACCTCGGTGAACTGGCGGACTGGCTCGATAGCAACGCGATCTCTCACACCTGACGGGAAAAGCTCATGCATGGCTGGACCAGCGCGGCGAAAGCCGCAGCAACTACTCTTCTCCTCGCCACCGATTGCACGCACTTCGATGGGTTGATTGCGAGCCTTGGTGAGGACGCCGGACGACTGTGCAAAGCCAACGGATTTGAGGCGCGCAACGGCCAGTTTTTTTGCATTCCCGGCGCTGATGGAAAATCGTCACTGATGCTCGTCGGATGCGACCTCGGCAGCGGCATCTTTTCGCTCGCATCATTGCCGCGACGCCTTCCGCCTGGTGACTATGTCATCGACTCGCGTGGCATTGCGCTCGATCCCGCCGACGCGGCACTCGGCTGGGCGTACGGCGCGTATCAATTTACCCGTTATCGAAAAGCGACACGCGAGCCCAGTCGTCTGGTCATCGACGACGATATCCGTGATCGCGTCGAAAGCTTTGCCAATGCCGCCAGCCTTACCCGCGATCTGATCAATACACCAACCCAGGATATGGGTCCTGCGGACCTTGCTGGCGCGGTCAGTGCGCTCGCTGAGCGACATAAATGTGAGTATCGGGAGTGGGTGGGCGACGCGTTGTTAAGCGACAATTTCCCAACCATCCATGCGGTCGGCCGCGCTGCTCCGGAGAGTCGCGCACCCCGTCTGGCGATGCTCAGCCACGGATCGAAAACTGCGCCGCACGTCGTGTTGGTTGGCAAGGGCGTGTGTTTTGATACTGGCGGCCTGGACATCAAGAACGCCGACGGCATGCGCTGGATGAAAAAGGACATGGGCGGCGCCGCCCATGCGATCGCGCTGGCCGGCCTGATCCTCGACGCAAAATTGCCAATCCAGCTCACCCTGCTGGTTCCGGCGGTTGAAAACTCGATCTCGGGTGATTCATTCCGTCCTGGCGAGGTCATCCAGACGCGCGGCAATCTGAGCGTCGAAATTGACAATACCGACGCCGAAGGTCGGCTCGTGTTGTGTGATGCGCTCGCATTCGCCAGCGAGATGAAACCCGATCTGATTCTCGATTTTGCCACCTTGACCGGTGCAGCGCGGGTTGCCCTCGGCGCCGACTTGCCCGCCCTGTTCTGCAATCGCGACGAGATCGCCAACGCGTTGCTCGATGCGGGAACACAAACCCAGGATCCGCTCTGGCGCATGCCGTTGTGGCGGCCCTACCTGACCATGCTTGAATCCAGCATTGCCGACCTCGCCAACTCCGGCCCTTCGCGCCATGCGGGCGCAATCAGCGCTGCGTTGTTCCTTGAACGCTTCGTTCCCGACGCGACGCCGTGGTGTCATCTGGACGTCTATTCGTGGAACGATTCCGAGCGCCCAGGTCGCCCCAAGGGCGGCGAAGCACAAGGCTTACGTGCGTATCTGGCGTTCCTCAAGCAACGTTATGGATGAGCCGCATGGGAACCGATGTTCTGAATCGTCAGCCGTTCGCCAGGTGGGAGTTGCGATTTAGCATGCGGGGCTCAAAGGGGCGAGACATCCACCCCTGGGTGATTTTTTGCGCCGACGGCTTGTATAGCTCGGCAAGAAGCTCTTTGTAGTTGCGGTGTAGCGGCGCGCTTTTGGGTATGCCGATAACAGCTTTTTTAAGCAATTTTGATTGTCCCCGCTTATGAGTGCTCCGCTTCCAGCAATGCGACCGATGCTTTTGGGCTTATAAGCAAACGCTTGCCGTCAGCCGATTTCGTTGAACCGTCGAGGATCAGCTTGATCACCTCGGTCGGCGTCAGCTTCGGATTCAGAGCAAACAATTTTCCGGCAAGATTGGTTACCTGCGGCGCCGCCATCGAGGTACCGGACATGCGCGTATGCAGCCCGCCCGGAACTAAGCTGTCAACCTGATACCCGCTGGCGTACACGCGAACAAGATCGCCGTAGCTGGTAAAATCCGCTTCGTCGCCAGCCTGATCAACTGCACCGACCGCCAGCACGTTTGGCAGCGCGATGTCGGCCGGGATCGTACCCGCAAAACCGATATCACTGTTCGAATTACCGGCTGAAGCCACAAACAGGATGTCGGGCGCACTGCGGAATGCTTCGGTCAGCGCGTCACTTTCAATCCTGAATGATTTCAGCGCGATCTTGCGGCGTTCTTCTGCTGTCTTGCCGATATTGTTCGCTTCAAGTGTCCTCTCAATCCCCCCGAGATCCTCGCCCCAACTCATGTTGACCACGCGCACGCCGTGGGCTTTCAAATAGTCGACAATGGGTTTGACGTTTGCTGCCCAGTGCTGAGCGAGCTCCGGAGTACTGGCAACCGGCTTGGCCCGATAGTCCGAGTAGTCAGCGCGGACCACCATCAATTGCGCAGCAGGATTGGAATCCATCGCAATACCGGCCACATGGGTACCGTGCGCATAGCCGCCATAGAACTGGATAGCCTCGAAGAGTGCCGGCACCCCTTCTGGTTTCAAGGATGCCATCTGCTCGCGGAAATACTTGGCGGCAGCAGAGTCGATTCCGGAATTCATGTCGCCAGCACCAATATCAAACTGCCGCAGCTCTGCCTCGCGACCCGGAAATTTCTCGTCGAACGAAAGCAGCGATCCGATCGCTGGTTTGAAATCCTCGTCAAAGGCAATACCGTGGACGTCATCGACGAAACCGTTGTTGTCATCGTCCTTTCCATCGACTTTCTCCGCACGGTTGACATATAGACGTCCGGGAAACAGCGTCGTGTCCACACCCCCGTCCCAGACCGCAACGACAATCGGCGTCAGCTCAGAAGAATCCTTTGTCAATACAACATTGCGTTCGGCCCAAATATCGGGCTTGAGCTTCTTGTTGGCAGCAATGTATTCACCTAGCACCGCAGAGGCCTCACTGAAATAGGGCTCGATACGACGCAGGATGACCGCAACAAATATAACTCGCCTTGCGGCATCCCAACTCAACTGACCCGATTGCTTCAGACCAGGATCGAGCTTGCTTTCAGTAGCGCCACGAACGAGGCTGCCGAAATTGGGTACTTCGCTCTGCATCTTCATTGAATTCATATCGTCTCCCACCACCTCCCAAGGCAGTGAAGCAATCGACGCGGCGAAAGCTTTCTTGAAAGCGGCCTTGCGCGTGTTCGGATCGTCTCCAGCATCCATCGCGGTCGCCGCTGCATCTTCGCGAAGACTGGTCGTCAGCTTTGCGGCCGGCTTGTCAGCGAGCTCCCGAATCTTCGCACCGTTGGCGAGCGCAGCCGTGGCGTCGCCACGAAGCAGGGCGACGTCACGCAACACGCTATACAGATCCGCCAAGGTAGCTTTGTCGTCAATCTCATACTTCGCCAGCGTCGCCTGGGTATCCTTGCCGATCGAATCGGAAAGCGCGAGTAATCCGGCATCGTCGTCAAGCAGCGCCTTGATGCTTGGCGCCTTGATCTTGTAGCTGTAAGTCGGCAACTCGCTTTGCGTGTGGATCACGATGCGTTTTACGGGCGCATCTTCCGCGTTTGCGCGCATTGGCGCGAAAGCAAGCGACAAGACTGCGGCGAGCACTACCGCGGAGTTCAAGATCAATCGTTTCATGACGAAACCCCTTGTTGGGAATTGCATTTTTCGATGGGTGATGTCGCAGGTGCTATCGGGCACGTGTCAATCAAGTTTCTGAATAAGTGCGTCGATTCGAGCAAATCAACCGAGGCTCTTGGATTGTTCGGAAGCGGAAACCACCATGAGCGATCAAATTGAACCGCCTGAGATTTGATACAGGCTCGAGTTTGTATTGCCTATCGATACGCGGAATCCCTGGGAAACATGACAATGGCGTTGTCCTTGTGCCGAAACGGGCACACTGACTACTTTCATGAGTTGTTGCCACAACGTTGCAACGACCCTGCCGAAATATTTCCTGCAGGAAGCCTTGTGGCGGTTTGGCGCGGGCGATTACACGAAGCCGCTACTTTGAACCGGGGAGATCCGCTTTGAAGCGCATCACGGCCAGCAACGGGATTTGGACATTTCACTCCGAAGGACGCGCAAACAAAGAGGAGAAAAATAGTCATGGACGGATCACACATCACACGCGAAGGAATGCCCGCTCGATCGCCCAGCAGGACGAAGTTGCGTCTATTGGTTCGGTCAGTAGATTGCCTCGACACTAGATCAGTTGCAGGCACCCGGAAGATGAGGGGATTTCCATCGCATTCCGCTGATGGTGAGCTGAGCCTGCCCCGAGCCTGTCGAAAGAAACCACCGGAAGTGCCCCGAGCCGCTCCGCAGCGTTGCGACAATCTCAGAGACTGCTCCGGGCGCCGATCCGGGAGCGAATGGTTGCGGCTGGACGTATCCTTGAAGTGCATAGCTGCAGCCTTGAAGGATCGACTCAATGCGTCTCCGCGCTAAAAAGGCAGGTTTTCGGCAGCCGGATGGTTGATCAATCAGGGCTGACAAAGGAAGGACTTGTTGGAAGATTCCCGACCCTCGAACTATGCAGATCGACGTTCATAGAAAATCGCCTGAACCTGCACGGCAAACTGGATTGGCAGAGAGCAGGTCATGACCAGTACGCGCCGATGCCCCCTATTGCTTCACCAGTTCGACGCGGCGATTTTTGGCCCTGCCTTCTTCTGAGTCATTTGACGCCAGCGGCTTGCTTGCGCCAGCACCGTGGGGGCTGAGACGAGACTTTTCGATGGCGTATTCGCCGGTCAGCGACGCCACGACGTTTTCTGCGCGTCGCTTTGACAAATCTACGTTGTAGGCAGCGCTTCCCTGCTTATCCGTGTGGCCAACAATGGCTAGCCGCAACTCAGGTTCGGCACGCAAGAGCTTGGCGATCTCGTCGAGCGTGGGTTTGGATTCGGGTTTGATCACGTCCTTGTCGAAATCGAACTGAATCCCATAAAGATTGATACGTCCTTTATCGGCGAGTGCATCCTGCATTTGGCCGGCTCCGACAAACTTGATCTTGTCTTCGTCCATTTCCTTGGTCGTCACTACGCGTACGAATGCAAAGTTCCCGGTGCCTTCTTCCGCGAACGCGATGCTCACATAGACGGTGCCTTCGGCGCGCTTGAGCACTCCAAAGAGGTAACGCGCGTTGAGTTTGAAGTAGTTGCGGATGTAGTCGCCGTCGTATTTGGGCATCTGGGGATCATCGATGGCAAGCCCCAATAGCCCAGGTGATGTTTGATCGCTATGGCCCGGCCGTTTTGCGAAGCACGAGCCATTGGTCGCCCCGCAGGTAAATGGAACTTCAAAGCCTTTTTCCTTCAAACTCACCTCATAGTTGCGCAGCGCTTCAAGCGATGAGCGTCCCGCTGGGAGTTTGTAGTAATACAGATCCATCTCACCTTCCACGTGCAGCCATCCACGCTTGTCCTCTCCGCTGGCAGAGCCGACGAATGGCCCGTTGATGAGATCAGCCTCATCGAAATCCGAATGCGTATGAAAACCCAGTTCTGATCCCTCGTAGCGACCAACGAGTGGATGATCCTTGTCTGTGACGGCCATCGTGGTGATCGGTAGCCACGAAATCATGAGACCAAGGCAGCAAGCAACAACACGTTTTTTCGACATCACAAAGCTCCTCGATAAACTGGAGACGGCAGAAATGCTCGTCGCAGAAGCAGTGCGGATCATCCTTGACCCACACCGGGACAAACGCCTGAAAAATTGTCAGGGGTCAGTTTTCGAAACCGTTGGCGAAAATTCTGTCACTGCTCACGCGTAACGTTCCAAATTGCTGGGCGCCTGACGGTTGGCCGGCTGCAGTCTGGAAAAAGCGGACGTCACCAGTGGCGGTGAAGCTGCCATTGATGGTTGCCGCGATCCCCCAGAATCCGGAGTGTCGGCTACGCGAGCCGTTCACGGTATCGGTATAGGAATAAGTACGGAACGACTCGATGTCGCCGTGAGCGGTATCGATAACACTGATCATGCCATCGATGTCGTCTTCTGGACACGGATTGCCGGGAATGCAGAAAACTCCGGGCGGATATACCGTGAATCCTGCGATCGCCAGTTTGCCCCCGTCCAGTACCGCATCATTCGCATAGCTGGCAGAGGTCGAGAAGAACACGGAACAGTTGCTTCCCGGTGGTGGCTTGGCTCCGCCAATGATCAACTTTCCGGTATGCCCTAGAACGGAATCAAAACTGCCGAAGCTGTGATCCAACCCGCCGGTATCGTTGAGCTTTACAACGCCAAAGCCGTCCTTGCACGTTCTGTCTACAAAACCCGTCACATAGATCGAATCGGGTGAAGAGCCGAAAAAGCTCGTCGACACATTGATGGAATGGGCATCATCATAGTCGTCACCGCCATCGTCGAAAGGTACCGTGGTAACGCCGCTGCCGCCGAATGAGTTGACTGGGCTGCCATCGAAATTCACCGCCATGACGAGGAAATCCCACGCGTTGTCGTCAGGAATATTGGATTGGCGTGTGCCAGCAAGATAGAACTTGGTACCTGCCCCTTGCCCATTTCTGCCACCGAGAGCAATGCTGCGGAGAATGCAGCCTCGATTGGTCGGGCAGTAGTTGCCAGGATTGGGAAATACCACAGGATTGAATGTGATCGTACCGTTGGCATTAAGGGTGCCGCTGCGGAACGTGGGTCGCCAGACGCCATTGAACGTCGATGCTGTCACGCCGACGGTGATGGTTTCGGGGAAGGTCAAGCTGCTGCGGAAATCCATGCCGCCGCTGTACTCGGATAGCCCCGTACACGCAACACACATGGTAGTGACGAACGCACCATCAGTACCAAACACGTAGATATAGCTATCGATATCGTTGCCGCCTTGAAACCGGCGATCCACCAGCACAAAGATTCGATCTCCGAATACCTTGATGTCGAGTACATCCTTGATGGCGGTAGCGAAAGCAGGATCATTCGTGTTCGGAAAGACCACCCAAAGATTGAATTGGTGTCCGTTGACCCCAGGATTTGTCCAAGCAACTCGTTGACCAGCCGTGTTGTATCGCGTCAGCAAGAGATTGATTGGGAGGTTACCCAGGGCTCCGTCAAACTTGGATGCGAGTCCCGCAGCGACCACATCACCATTACTCAAACGGGCAATTTTTCTACCCAGTTGCGAATTAGCTGTTGGACCGGTGTACGGCTCAGCAAGGTAGAGGCCATCGTTGAAACTCGGGTCTGCGATATAGGGCGCTGAAGACGTCACGCTCCATGGCGTATCCGCACTGTCCGGTTGGTTAAAGTCCTGCGCCGCCACCATCGTGCTACTCGCAAGCACAGCCAGTGACAAAATGCCCAAGAAAATCCTCCTGATTTGCACCAGCGAAGTCGAGCCGAGCGATGTCGAATCTTGCAAGGGTTTCATTTATTTTTCTCCAGAAAAAAGACGGGTTTACTGATGTTTCGCTCATGGATAAGCAGATTGCTGGGGAAATCGGACATACTCCTTGCGAGCTCACGAACGCTTCGTTTCACGCTTGCACCGGCGTGCGTTCACGAAATCGCGCGTGCAACGATCGGGGCCGATTTGATAGTGGATAGTTCGGCGCCGTCGATTACATGGCTGACCTTGTTACTTCCCGCGGAGCGCTCTGACGCGCGGGTTATTTGCATATTTCCCGCCGAAAGCGCGGCGCAGATGCCTGGTCGTTGAAGAGCCGCAGCCTCGGCTTGCAGAGCGGCCGCAGGTACTTCCCGAATTGAAGCCCCTCGGCAGCCGCTTCCAGGCCGTCTTGCCGAAGCAGGGAACTGTCACGATGCTTGATCACGAAATGCTCAGAAGCCGATGCATCACGGCTTTTGTTAACTGGTTATCGGCGAACGCAGGCTGCTTTTCCGACTCGCGTTTGGCCGGGATGTGGGCAAACGATCACAGCCCTCGCGGCGGCGCTTCCCGTGACTCGCCATGCGCGCTTTCGCGGCAAGCATCATGGTCAGTACCGAGTTTGCGGTGACGGCATTCGGATGCCGTCACCGCAGAACCTGACTATTGCCAGTCGGCGTCATCCCAGTTGCCGCTATCCCAGATCAAGCCTGGTGGCCCGGCTATACAGTTGGCGTTGATGTTGGTAACCGGTGCGGTGGCCATCGTGCCACTGGCGTTGCTCAGGGTGCAGGTTTGACTGGCGGGTTGCAGGGTGATACTCACCATGTAGGCAGCGCCAGGCGGCGCAGTGTTGGCAAACGTGTACAAGCGTAGTCCACCACCATTGGCAGAGACGGGCTTGTCTTCACTGATGGCACCTGCAGCGAGATGCAGCACGAGCCCATTAGCAGTGAGGCCGCTCACCTCGCCACCGAGCGTGCAGCATGGCTCGAATCCATCGGCGAAGATGCGTTCGGCGGCGTAGCTTGGCGTCACCTTGGCAGCCACGCCTGCCAATAGCAGTAGTAGCACGGACATGCGCATTTTGATGCTTCGAATGTGGGGTTCCATGCGCATTCCTATTGAACCAAGGCCCCAGCACGCCATTGCCCTATTGCAGTGGTGGAAATTGAGCTACCCCCACTTACCGCGGAGTATTGGAATTCGGCTCTGTTTTGACGGCCGCCGCTGACGGAAGAGCCAAGGGCATTCGCCCGGTTGTTGTTTCCGCCGCTAACCGAAGACGACTCCGCGTTTGCTTGGTTACCATAACCACCGCCGATCCAGGAGAAGGGGCCGGGCGCAAAGTTCGCATACCCTCCAGAGATTGAGGAATTCTCACCGGGTGTCCTTTGAGATCCGCCACCGCTGATGGATGACGAGTCGCCGCTGGCCTCGTTACTGCTGCCGCCGCTGACCGATGAATACAAGCCGGTGGCGCTATTGCCATAGCCGCCACTCACCGAGGACGCGCCACCACTGGCGGCGTTGTTCTCGCCTCCGCTCACAGCGTCATCAGTGTTGATGGCCGCGTTACTCCTGCCGCCGCTAACCGTTGCAGTATCGCCACTGGCCGTATTCAGAACCCCGCCACTGACCGACGAACCCTCGCCTGTCGCCTTGTTTCCACTGCCGCCGCTGATGGATGAAAAAGCGCCGCTAGCCGTGTTGCCTTCGCCACCACTCACGGATGACACGTAGTCGATAGCCTTGTTGCCGTCGCCACCACTGACTGAGGAACCGCCGCCACTAGCCGCGTTGCTCTCGCCACCACTCACCGATGCATACGTGCCATTCGCAATATTCAATTGACCAGCCAGAAAGCCACCGTACTGCGAATAGGCGTTCGCAAAGCCGAGAATCAGGTTGTGGGAACCGCTTCGGTGGTTGCGCGCCCAATTGCCACCATTGCTTTGACAGCTTGGCTGGTCAGCGAAATCGCCTTTGGAACAAGCAAGTAACGCGTTGGCACTGGTCGGGTTGTAACCGACGATCAGATTACCCAGTCCATTGGTGGAATTTTCAGTGCCGGTTCCGTTGACCACCTGCACGTTGATACCTTTGAACTGAACAGTCCGATACACGATGGCGGCATTGTTGGGATCGGGCACGTTGACCAGCGCCAGATTGGTATCCAGCGCCATGACCGTACTTCCCTGCACGGCTGCCAGTTGTGAGGTGAGTGTGTTGATCGTCGTCTGTTGCGAGGCAACCGTCGTGTTGAGCGAATTGATGCTTGCCTGCATGGTTGTCATTGCCGCCTGCAGCGCGGCAATATCGCTGGCGCTGCCGTTGATTGCGCCTGCCACTGCACCGAAGTTGGCGTTGACCTGGCTCGCAACCGCCGGGGTGTGCGCGGTGAAGGTGTTGGGAATAGTCACACTACCTGCCGATGCAACACCAGCGCAAAACAGCACCAGCGAGGCCGCGGCGGATTGGATGATTCGTGGCATCAACATGATGATATTTCCTGGCCAGTGTTGAAAAGCTTTGAAGCAATTGAGCTCGCGATGTTTTGTGAACGTAGTGCGGTAAATCTTTTGCACGGTTTGCCCTGTTTGTGACTAGGCTGTTCGATGAATCCGAAGCATTTCGCTGAGAGCCGGGCGGATTCGGATGTGCCCACCCTGCCAAACGGCAAACCGGCGCGTGGTTCCTTTCAATTGCGCAACTTACTTGGATGAATCGGACACCCAGCTCCCCATTTCCGAGGCAGATTTCCCGTCGTTCTGGTTATGAGCGCTTTTGCGTCAGCGATTACAGACGGACTATCCGGAGCAAGGGTGCTTCGTCGTAGGGCGAGAGACACCCCGCCTTCTGCGCTCGCATGCCAACGCTTGCTCAAAGAGAAGCATCGCGACTGACGTCGCTCCCACGCAGGGCATCGCAGCTGAAGCTTGCTCCTACGAAAAGCCGATGGTTGGCGCGCGCTTTGGTGGACTAGCTTGGGCTACTGACTGCGGGATCTTGTTATTCCATCGGCTGTTGAGGTCGACGAAAATCGGGTGGGGAAATCTCAGCGCCGAAGTTGGCTTTCCACGGCTGCCAGTTCCTGCATGAACGGATGGTTTGCGCCGAGTGTGGCTAGGCCGAGTTGATGCGCAGCGTTGGCGGTTGTTGTTGCACCTTCCCGGTCACCAGCATCGGTTTGTGCTTGTGCTTTCCATACGCGAAACCGAAGTGCATCGCGATTTTCGCGGAGTTGGTCTTCGAGGACCGCGGGTTGCTTTCTGCTGGCTTCGAGTTCGGCGAGCGCTTGATCAAACGTCTGCAGCGCTTCCCGATGGTGCTTTTGGTGACTCAGCAACATTGCCTTTGCGGCGAGGCTCATACTGGTTGCGAAATCTGCGTGCGGCAGCGTGGCGGCTTCGCGTTGGGCGACGTCAAGTACACGTTGCGAATCAGCGAGCGCTCCATCGCGTGTGAGTGCCACCGATTGCAGGGCAAGCAGATAGACGCCCATCGGCAAGAATCTTGCTTCACCCCAATGTGCAAGCAAGGTGCCTTCGGCGAACTGGTCGGCCGCCTCGGCATAGTTGCCCCGCTGTAGGGCGATTTCGCCGGGCAACCAATGCCAATCGGGTGACTCGAATGAGGTCGGGTATGCCAATCGGCTCTGTATGGCGCCTTCCTTTATTTTTGCTGCCGACTGATCCAGATTGCCCAGTTCAAACGTATTCACGGCATAGGTTACCGATTCAAAATTGGCTGGGAAACTCAAGCCGAGTCGCTTCCATTGCGCAGCACCATCGTCGAAAACGATTTGCGCAGACGTGAACTCACCAAACAGCGCTCGTCGCAAGCCTGCCATTGTGGTGGCACGTATATGAGTGATCGAGTCCTCGCCCGCGATTTCAACCAGCGCAAGTTCTGATTGCTCGCGCCCCTTTCGCGGCTGTCGAACCCCGACGTACGCCGCAGCCAGCTGCATGCGTGCGTTGGCAATATTCACTTTGCTCACCGCACGATCCTTCATCAGCGAGAGGACCAATTCACCCTCTCGAGCAGCGTTGGTGAAGTCGCCGAGTGCAATCGCAATGCTGCTTTGCGTGATGAGTGCATCGAGGTAAAGCGCGGAGTGCGAATCTGAACTGTGCTCGATCGCACTTCGGAGCGGTATCGAAACGCTATCGACACGACCGAGCGCATAGTTGGCACCTGCCCAACCCATAACCAGACGCAAATCCGCACGGCCTGCGATGTCTGCTGTCACTGGGCCTCCGCCAAGCTCCCTTTCGGCAAGGGAAACCGCGCTTTTCCATTGCCCAAGCTGACTGTAAATACCCACAATCACGCCAGCCAGTTCGCCGCGCACTTCGCTGCCCCTTGGCAAATTTTGCAAGCGCACGGCAGCTTGATCTAGAAACTCCGCGACCGTTTTCTGGCCTGTTCCAAATTGGGTATCCTCAGGCTGCAGGAATAGTTGAATCAGCTGATCCTTGATTTGCAGGTTTCGCTCGGCCTCGCGCGCGGTTTGCTTCACCTGCCAAGCCATCGCGATCATCGCGACAATACCGATCAGGATAATCAGCCCGCTAAGCGCGCTGGCCATTTGGTTTCGGCGCAGAAATTTGACCGCACGATAGATTCGATTTGCGGGCATTGCATGGATTGGCCGATGGAGCTGCCAGCGCCTGAGATCGTCGGCGAGGGCTTGGGCGTCGGGGTAGCGTTGCGCGGGGTCGGCAGCAAGGCAGCGTGCGCAGATGGCTTCGAGTTCGCGATCGGCATTTGGGTCAAGCTCGCGCAAGCGCGAAATGCTTGCACTTCCGAGCCGGTACATGCCCTCTCGCGAGCTGGTGCCCTCCCGGGGCGTGCGTCCGGCCAGCATTTCGAACAAGGTCGCGCCGAGCGCGAAGATATCGGTGCTCGCAGTTAGCGCGTGGCTGCCAAGCTTCGTCTGTTCGGGCGCCATATATTGTGGCGTTCCGGAAATTTCGGTCACCGACTGCATATCGCCGAAGTCAATTTTTCGGGCGAGCCCGAAATCGGCCAAGTGTGGTACGCCGCCGGCATCCAGCAAGATATTCGCTGGCTTGATATCGAGGTGGAGAACGCCGATACCGTGCGCGTAGGCCAGTGCATCAGCAATCGCCAAAGTAATACGAACCGCCTCGAAACGATCCAGTGGATGATTTCGGATGAGCCGTTCGCGCAGGCTTTCACCCTCGACCAAGCGCATGGTGTAGTAGCAAAATTCATCATGCTGGCCGACATCGAAAACCGAAACGATATGCGGATGGGCTAATCGCGCCGCATGACGCGCCTCGGTACGCAGCCGGTCAACGAATTCCGCGCCCGCCCAGGGCCCAGCGGCGAGCACCTTGAGTGCAACTTCGCGATCGAGACTGCATTGGCGGGCGCGATAGACAACACCCATGCCGCCATTGCCCAGACGTTCAAGCAACTCGTAGTCGCCGAACTCACGCTGCGCTGGATCGGACAAATCGAGATCAATATTCTCGAAGCCCGCTTGGCCGAGTCCGTGTGTTTGAGACAGCGATCCCTGACGCGGTTCGCGCCGATCGCTCGCGCCGTCAAACAACCAATCGGCAAGACGCCGCGGACGATCGGCGTGCTCCAGCCAGGCTCGCAACTCATTCGGATCCGGATCGGTGGGTGGCGGCATGGTCGAAACCCATTGAATGGTGACTGCGCGAATGCGCTCATGCTCTCAAGCGAGCGATTGTCTTCTGGTCGGTTTGGCGGTTACGGTTACCGGCGCAAGGCGCTGGCCAAGGTTTCTTGCTCCAACGCGATATCGTGCTCGCTCGCTACGGTTTCACTCATTTCCTTATCAACGAGTTCGGACAAACGCTGCCTCAGTCGATGAACAGCCACAGCGAGCGTGTTGCGGCGCATTCCGAGTTTTTCAGCCAAGCGCTGGTAGTCTGCTTCGTCCGGCGTCTCAACGATAAAATCACGTAAAGCGACAAACCAGTCGGCTTTCCCGGCGGCGCGCGCCTCGCGCTCCAGTTGCGTCAACGCACGCGCGATCAAGGTCAATGCCCATTGCCGATCGAACTCGGATTCAGGGTCAGTATCAGGGGCGTCGCTGGGAAGTTGATCGAGCGCACTGTCATCGAGCATGTGGCTGTTTCCACCGCGCTTGAGCGCGCGCGCTTCACGTCGTTGGGTCGAGACAAAATGGCGCACCGCACCGAGCAGATAGTGGCGGAAACGACCACGCTCAGGATCCGCCGTATCGTGAACGCGTTGTTCCAGAAAATACATGAAAAATGCCTGGGTGAGTTCCTCGGCATCTTCGTCGCGATTGACGGTGTGGCGCAGATACGCAAGCACCGGCGCACGATACGCACAACAGAGCGTCTGCAGTGATCGCCCGGACTCGTCTGCCTCGCCGCCAGCGGCGAGAATCAAACTCCAGCGTGTGGTCTCGAATCTACTCAAGAATAACGCCTCCCCAACGCGCACGAGTCCCTTGCTCATGCGCTTTCGCCAAAACCGCAGACCCGTTCAAAATTTTTAAATACTTACTTTAGTATATCCAGATATCAAAACTTCGAGCCTGAATACCAGATCCAGGCGTTGGTGAGGATACGCGCATCGCTGGTTTTGAGTGAAACGAAGGTTATTTGAGAGGCCTGAGTGGCTGGAGAGAAAAAGCCGAGACGACCTTTTTTAACGTCATGAATACACATGATTCGTTCACGACGTTTCTATTCGAACGTTTTGGCGCATCGCGCTTGAAGCTGACCCTGCGCTTCCGCTCATCGGCGCTCGTTTCACCAAGCGGCCAGAGTCCACCACCAATATCGGCCCCGCAATCTCTACGAGGTTGTCTTGAATCCTGACCCGTCAAAGACAATAACGTGTCGTAACGACTGCTTATGAAGCCGATCAATGACCACCCACGGCTGCCCGATCAATCGACCGTGGAGGTAGTCTCAGCAGGAAGCACGCGAGCGGCAAGTTTGGTATCACCGCGGACCAGGTTGACTTCATCAGAAAGAATCTGAGCGGCTTCATTGAGCACGATATCGCGCTTGGATTTGCGCTCTTCCTCGCGCGCAAGATCCTTGGCGATACTGCGCTCGTCCGGCTGCAAACCGTCGTCCGCGACGATTGAACTTGGGCTCTCATCGTCCTCGCCTTCGGTCGTAACAACGGAATGATCAAGCTCGACATCAACGCGATCGATCTTCGGCTTGCTTTTGTTCTCTGTCGCAGCATCAAGCGACTTGGCAGCTGGATCCTTGTCCGGAAATGCGCCGCCCACCAACGCCTCGCGGGCCTTCCGCTTGGCTTCTTGATCGTCACGCTCCTTGGTGCGCACCTGTTCGTTGAGCGAAAGCGTTTTTTCAGCGCGGATACGCTTGGCATCGTTGATTTCCGCCTGGAAGTTCTTCCACTCCGCTTCTTCCTTCGTGCGCGCATCGTGCTTTGCCAGCAACATGGGGATCAGCGGCTTGAGGTCGGCAACCGGCTTGTAATCGGCCTTGCTGATCGATGTCCATGGCAGCGCATTGTCATAACTTGACTCGCCAAATTCGTCACTGGCGACAGTCAACGGGAAGCTGATTTCAGGGGTTACGCCACGCAACTGTGTTGATCCACCGTTGATGCGGAAGAACTGCTGCACGGTCATCTTGAGATCACCGTAAGTCGGCTTCTCGTTGCGCGCCATGTCATCCATGTTGAGCAGATTCTGCACGGTGCCCTTGCCAAACGTCGGCTCACCAATGATCACGCCGCGGCCGTAATCCTGAATTGCAGCCGCAAAAATTTCCGAAGCCGACGCCGAGGCACGATTGACGAGGACGCCAAGTGGACCATTCCAGGCCGTGCCGGATTGAACGTCGGCCTTTTCCTCGACGCGTCCACTGGCATCGCGGATTTGCACCACCGGTCCCTTGTCGATGAACAGTCCGGTCAGTGTGGTCGCCTCGTCCAGCGAACCACCGCCGTTGTTGCGCAAGTCAACCAAGACCCCGTCGACTTTCGCCGCGCTCAGTTCGCCAAGCAGCTTCTCGACATCACGAGTCGCACTACGATACTCAGGATCGCCGCGTCGGCGCGCGTCGAAATCCTGATAGAAACTCGGCAAAGTAATCACGCCGATGCGTCGCTTGGTATCACCGTGAGTGACATCGATAATCGATTTTTTCGCCGCCTGCTCTTCAAGCTTGACCTTGTTGCGGGTCAGCGTGAGCAGCTCGTGCTTGCCATCCGGACCGGCCGCATCAGGCAGGATTTCCAAGCGCACGATGGTGCCCTTGGCGCCGCGAATCTTGTCGACTACATCATCGAGACGCCAGCCGATCACATCGACAATCGGTCCGCTTGCACCTTGTCCCACGCCGACGATGCGATCGCCCGGGTTGAGCTTGCCCGACAAACCGGCTGGACCGCCCGGAACGATCTCGCGAATCGCGGTGTACTCGTCAAGGCGCTGCAATACCGCGCCAATTCCTTCCAGCGAAAGACGCATCGCGAGATCGAAATTTTCCGACGCGCGCGGGCTCAGATAATTGGTATGCGGCTCGATTGAGGTGGCATACGCGTTCATGAACGTCTGAAAGACATCCTCGCTGTTGAGCTGGCGGATGCGACTCAGATAGTTCGAGTAGCGCTTGTCGAGGGTTTCGCTGATTTCTTTCGCGGGTTTGCCGGCAAGTTTCAAACGCAACCAGTCGTTTTTCACGCGCTTGCGCCAGAGATCATCGAGTTCAGCGGTATCGGTTGCCCACGGTGCTTTCTCGCGATCGTACTCGTAAGACTCCTGCTTGCTGAAATCGAACGGCTTGGCCAGCAAGGTGCGCGAATAGTCCAACCGCTCGGACACGCGTTGCTGATAGAGGTTGAAGATGGCGAACGGTGAGGATAGATCGCGATCGAAAATCGCATCATCGAGCTTGTCGCGGGCGGCAGAAAATTTGTCGACATCGGCTTTTGTGAAAAACAGATGGTCGCCATCAAGGCTGTCGAGATAGCGGGTGAAGATTTTTTCCGACATCGCATCATCCAGCGGCATCGGCTTGTAATGGAACCGGGACAGGAAGCGCATTGCCCAGATTGCCGCTTCGGTCTGATCAGCGGTCGGCTTGAGCACGAGCGGCGTAGCGGTTTCGGCGACTGGCTTGGCAAACGCGATGCCACACACGGCCAGCAACGCGAAGGTCAGGGAAATACGGCGCATGTAACTCTCCATCAAGGCTCGGTGACGCGGAATGTGTGGTTCAAGCGGTCTCGGCGAATCCTGCAGCATGCGCCATCTCATCCGCGTGATACGAGGAACGTACCATCGGACCCGAAGCCACGTGGCTGAAACCGAGCGCCGTGCCGTAATCGGCCAGCGTCTTGAATTCTTCCGGTGTCCAATAGCGCAACACCGGATGATGATGGGCCGTTGGCTGCAGGTACTGGCCAATCGTGACCATATCGACTGCGTGCTCGCGCAAATCGTTCAACGTCAATTTGATCTGCTCAAGAGTTTCACCGAGGCCGAGCATGATGCCGGACTTGGTCGGAATCTGCGGATGCTGCTCCTTGAACCGTTTGAGCAGTTGCAGTGACCACGCGTAATCGGCGCCCGGACGGACCTCGCGATACAAATCCGGCACCGTCTCGATGTTGTGATTGAAGACATCGGGCGGATATTCGGCGAGTAGTTCCAAGGCGCGGTCCATGCGGCCCTTGCCACGGAAATCGGGTGTCAGGATCTCGATCTGGATGGTCGGATTCTCGAAGCGCACGGCGCGAATGCAGTCGGCAAAGTGCCCTGCTCCGCCATCACGCAGATCATCACGATCGACCGAGGTGATGACCACATAGCGCAACTTCATAGCACGGATCGTGCCGGCGAGCTTTGCGGGCTCCAGCGGGTCGGGCGCTTTCGGTCGACCGTGAGCGACGTCGCAGAACGAGCAGCGGCGCGTGCAGACCTCGCCGAGAATCATGAAAGTAGCGGTACCCTTGCTGAAGCACTCGTGGATATTCGGACACGACGCTTCTTCACAAACCGTAACCAGGCTGTTCTCGCGCAACTTGGATTTCAGCTGGGCAACAGCGTTACCCGGCGGAATACGTACACGGATCCAGGCCGGTTTGCGCAGCGTGGGCGAATCGGCGAAACCGGCGCGATTACGCGCAATCTTGTCGTTGCCGAGTTGCTTTTCGCCGACGACGGTCAGCGGGATGATCTTCATCGATTCGTTCATGGGGCAAGCGTGGACGCCAGTTCGACGGTAAGGGGCGGGAGTTCCGCAGCGCCGGGCTGCGGCGTGAAACCGAACTGCCGCGACAGTTCATCAACAAGTACATCCTCAACCGCAGCCAGCGATCCGGAGCCGCCCAAGTCTAGCATCTGGGTCACTCGCAAACCCTGATAACCGCACGGATTGATGCGCCCGAATGGTTCCAGATCCATGGCCACGTTGAGGGCCAGACCGTGAAATGAACAGCCGCGGCGAATGCGCAATCCCAGCGCGCCGACTTTTGCATCGGCGACATAGACGCCTGGCGCACCGGCTCGGCGCACGGCGACGATATTCCAATGCTCCAGCGTGGCGATGATCGCTTGTTCAATACGGTTGACGAGTTCGCGTACACCAAGTCCCAAGCGGCGCAAATTGATCAGCGGATAACCGACGATCTGACCTGGCCCGTGATAGGTGACCTGCCCGCCGCGCTCAACCCGCAATACCGGAATGTTCCCTGCTGCCAGCACATGTTCGGGTTTGCCCGCTTGGCCAAGGGTAAAAACCGGCTCATGTTCGAGCAGCCAGAACTCATCCGCGGTCGATTCATCCCGCCGGTCGGTGAACGCACGCATGGCGTCGAGCGCCGCTTGGTAGGGCTGGCGGCCAAGGCGGCGAATGATCAGCGGGCGAGACATGGAGCGTACATGCGGCAACAAGCATCTCGAATCAAGCGGAAATCAGATTGTCCAGCGGATGCCCGGCTCGGCACGCAAGGCGGCATGAACAGCGTCATACGTCTCGCGATCCGGACACGTGAAAGTCAGCGAAACCGAATGGTAGTTACCCTCACGCGAGGGTTTCGAGCGCAGGCTGCCGGCCATGACGTTCAATCCAAGTCCATCGATGATCTGCGGAACGCGTGACTCGAGATCGGCATCGGCGTGGCCCAGCGCGGTAATCTCGAAAGCGCCCGGAAACTGAAAGCCTTGATCCGGCTCTTTCGGCTCGATGTCATTGATATTCTGCACTCTCAACCACCCGCCGCCGGCACTGCTGTTTCTTTCGGCGCATCGTCGCTTTCAAACCACAACATCACACTATCGGTCATGCGCTTGAAGAATCCACCCTCGACGGCATCGTTGAGCACCACGATCGGGCGCTCAAGCAGTACCTTGTCATCGAGTTTGACCTGAAGGCTGCCGACTTTCTGGCCTTTCAGCAACGGTGCTACCAGCCGCGACGGCAGATCCATACTGGCTTTCAGATCGTTATAGCGGCCGCGCGGCAGAGTGACGATGACATCCTCGGCCACTCCGAGCGGAACGGTCGCAGACTCACCTTTCCACAGGACGGGGGTCGCCAACGGCTTGGTGACTTCATAGAGCTTGTGTGTCTCGAAGAAACGGAACCCATAGTTGAGCAGTTCCTGATTGTCATCGGCACGCGCTTTTTCGCTGCTCGCGCCCATCACGACAGCAATCAAACGCTGGTCGCCGCGCATCGCCGAAGTCGCCAGACAATAGCCTGCCGCTTGGGTATGACCGGTCTTGATGCCATCAACCGAAGAGTCGCGCCAGAGCAAGGTATTGCGATTGTGCTGCTTGATCCCGTTCCATTCGAACTCCTTGACCTTGTAGATCGCGTATTCGGCTGGATAGTCGCGGATCAGGGCACGTGACAACAGCGCGACATCACGTGCTGTCGTGTAGTGATTTTCGTTGGGCAAACCGCTTGCGTCGACGTAATGCGTACCGGTCATGCCGAGCTGGGCGGCGTACTGGTTCATCAAATCGCCGAACAACTGCTCCGAACCCGCCGTGTGCTCAGCCAACGCGATAGCGGCATCATTGCCCGACTGGATGATCATCCCATAGAGCAATTGCTTGAGAGGAACCTGGCTGTTGAGTTCGAGGAAACTGGTCGAGCCATCGGTACCCGCACCGCCGGATCGCCAGGCGTTTTCGCTGATGGTGACCGGATCTTCCATGTGGATCTTGCCGTGCGCGAGCTCGGCGGAAACGACATAGGAGGTCATGATTTTGGTAATCGAAGCAGGCTCCACGCGCTCGTCGGCGTTGCCATCGAGCAACACCTGACCGGTTGCGTAATCCATCAGCACCCAGCTCTTTGCATCAAGCGTGGGCGGAGGAGGTGTTGGCGCGGCCGTGGTCGGCGATGCAGGCTGCGGCATGGGCCGCGGCGTTGGGGTCTGCGCATTCGCAAACGTCGACGAGGCTGCGCAGGCAGCAATCAAGGTGACAACCAGCAACTTGTTCGGCAAAACAGACTCCAGAATCAGTAGGAATGGGGCGTGGGACGCGAGCAATCTCGCTATTGTCACCCGTTCAATCGTCGATCGCCACGCGCGGCGAACCAAGGCCGAGCTTCTCGATACGCAAGACCAGCGCGTCGGCCTTGGCAACGCTGGCCAACGGACCGATCCTGACCCGATGGATTTCGCGATCATTTATCCGGGTAGTGACAATACTCGCGCGACCGAGGCCGGCACGCTCGATACGCTCAAGTGCACCTTGTGCGTTGTTGCGATCGGCAAACGCGCCAAGTTGAACAAAAATTCGTGAATCGGTCGCAGGGGCTGAGACATCGGCGGCAGGCGTCGGTTCCAATTCTCCCGCGTTCAACACGCGAACCTCGACCAGACCCGTGCCCTTGGGCCACACGCCAATACGCACAGCCGCCGCATAGGAAAGATCGATCAGGCGATTATCGTGAAACGGACCTCGATCGTTGACGCGCACGACAACACTCTTGCCATTGGCGAGATTGGTCACCCGCACATAGCTCGGCAGCGGCAAGGTCTTGTGGGCCGCACTGAACTGGTACATGTCATAGGGTTCAAGGCTGGAGGTCATATAGCCGTGAAACTTGTTGCCGTACCAAGAGGCAACCCCACGCTCATGATAGTCGTGGGCATCGGGCATCACCCGGTAGGTCTTGCCAAGCACGCTATAGGGCGACTTGTTGCCGTAGCGCGCTTTCGGCTCGATCTTTGGAATGGGCTCAAGCAGTTTGCTGATATCAACCGCAGGTGCCGTGGGCTCACCATCGTGTGTGTCGCGATAGCGCCTGGATTGCGGCAGGCTGGTTTCTGCAACGGGCGCGCGCGGCTGCGCCGCTGCCGACGCTGGCGCTGGCGCTTTTGAATAAGGAGATTTCGGACGCGGCTTGTGGCTGGCGCAGCCCGCCAAAAGCAGTGTGATCGCAATGGCGACCAACGCCTTTTTCACGGCGCAGCGCGCTCGATGCCGGCGGCGATTTCCCGCGACAACTGCCAGACCGCCATCGAATAGAGCGGACTGCGGTTGTAACGTGAGATGACGTAGAAATTGTGGAATGTCAGCCAATCTTCGTCACCGCTGCTTCCTTCCAGACGCAACAGAGTTGCCAGCTCGGTCGGCGCTGTCGCATCGCGAGGAACATAGCCCCAGGACGTGAGCTGCTCAATCGGATAAACCGGAGAAAGTCCATCGACTTTGAGCTCTCGCGCATCGGCACGCGTCGTCGAACGGGTTGCCACAGGCTGACCTTTTTCCCAGCCATGCACGGCAAAATAGTTGGCCACGCTACCGATGATGTCGGGCATTGAATTCCACAAATCGATGCGCCCATCGCCGTCGTAATCACGGGCGAAATTGGCCACGCTGGTCGGAATGAACTGACCCCAACCCATCGCGCCGGCGTAAGAGCCGACCAATTCGTCCATCGGATAGGCCATGTGAGTGTCGCCGAGTAGAAAAAGCTGGCGCAATTCACCGCGAAAAAACGTCGCTCGTGGCGGATAGTGAAACGCCAGCGTCACCAGCGCATCAAGCACCTTGTAGCTGCCGACATTACGGCCATAGCTGGTTTCGACGCCGATGATGGCGACAATGATTTCGGGATCTACACCGAACTCGTTGGCAGCACGTTCAATCAGCTCACGATGGGTGAGGTAGAACGCGATACCGTCGTCGCGACGCTTGTCGGTCAGGAATATCGGCCGGTAATCCTTCCACGGCTTGGCTTCGGCCGGACGTGCCATCGCATCGAGAATGCTCTGTTGGACCTTGGCCTTGGCCAAGGTCGCCAACACCTCCGATTCGACCAGACCGTCTTCACGATGCAACGTGCGCGCAAACGCGACATAGGCCGAATCGAGCGCCGGTGCTTCGGTCGATGGGGTGTTTTTCGACTGCGGGCGAGCAGCATCGACACACGTGGTCGTCGACATGCCCAAGGCAAGTATCAGTGCAGCGGAGATGCAACTGGATGTGTTCAAGAGGGGGCCACGCCTATTCGAGATTGGGTCAAGGGTATCGCGTCGGATCACAGGGTTGCCACTTGTCGACGCTGCGCATGAATCGACATGAGCACGCCGAACCCTGCAAGCAGGGAAACCGCCGAGGTTCCGCCATAGCTGATCAGCGGCAGCGGCACGCCTACGACGGGAAGTATTCCGGTGATCATGCCGCCATTGACCATGACATAAACAAAGAACGCCATGCTGATCGCTCCGGCAAGCAAGCGTGAGTAGGTATCTTTGGCGTTCACCGCGATCCACAGGCATCGACCGATGATAAACAGGTACAGGGTGAGCAGCAGCAGCACACCGATCAGCCCCCACTCTTCGGCAAACACCGAAAAAATAAAATCCGTCGTGTGTTCAGGAAGGAATTCGAGGCGGGATTGGGTACCGTTATGCCAGCCCTTTCCCCAAAGCCCGCCAGAGCCTACGGCAATCTTCGACTGGATGATGTGCCAACCCAGTCCGAGTGGATCGGATTCCGGATCGAGCAGGGTGCGCACACGATTGCGCTGGTATTCGTGAAGGAAATGCCAGGCAACCGGTGCGGCGGCAATCACGCTGCCAATGATCAGACCAATCCGCCACCATGCCAGACCGGCCAGAAAAACCACGAACAGACCACTCGCCACGACCAGCAACGCGGTTCCCAGGTCGGGCTGCTCGGCGATCAGGCCAGCAGGTATCGCGATCAGCACGGCTACCGCAAACAGGCTCGCCCAGGATGGTGGCAAGGGCCGCTGGTTCAAAAACCAGGCAACCATCATCGGCATGGTCAGTTTCAGCATCTCGGAGGGCTGAAACCGGACAAAGCGAAGATCCAGCCAGCGATCGGAACCACGACCTTCGCCGAGTATCGTGACCAGAATAAGCAAGACAACACTGGCGATGAAAAACCACGGCGTCCAATTGCGCAAGCTGGTCGGTGGCACACGTGAAATCAATGCCATGAGGGTGCCGCCGAGCAAGAGCCGAATTCCCTGGGCAATCGCTTTGTCGCGATCCAGATCGCTGGCGCTGTATTGGGTTACCAATCCGACAACGGCGAGCAACAGCAAAGCACCAGCCAAGGGCATGTCGAAACGCGGTCGACGCACCAATGCCATGACACGATAGCGAAGTCCCGCCAGCAGTTCGTCCATCAGGAATCGGGCTCCTTGCTGGCAGAACTATCCGTTGCTCGATCAGGTTGATCGAGCAACCAGGCATCCATCATCTGGCGCACGATCGGCGCCGCATCACGGCCCCCGCCGTGACCGGCCTCCAGTGCCACCACCGCCGCAATGCGTGGTGCTTCGGCGGGCGTAAATGCCTCGAAAAGCACCTGATGCCGCTCAATCGCCACTTGCGAAATATGTTGCCAGACCTCGTTGGTTCGCGAATAGCGCTCAGCCGTGCCGCTTTTGCCGGCGATCACGTAAGGAAAGCCGATGCCCATTCGTCGCGCGGTACCAGTCGGACCATTGACCACCGCGATCATGCCTTCTTGAACCGCCTGCAAATTTGAGAGCTTGTTGAAAAAACTAGGCCCTCCCGGTTCAATCGGAACGGCAATGGGTGCATCGCCAATGCCTTGCTGGGTTGCGCGCAGCAGGTGCGGTCGATGAGAAACCCCGCCAGCGGCAAGCATGCCAACGCCGTGGACCAATTGAAGCGGCGTCACCACCCAGAAGCCCTGACCGATACCGGCAATCACGGTTTCTCCGGGATACCAAGCCTGGTTTTTCTGCGCACGCTTCCACTCCCGCGACGGCAGCACGCCGCCGCTTTCACCGACCAGATCGATGCCGGTTGGTTTGCCGAAACCGAACTGCGACATCGATTCGCTGAGCTTGTCGATGCCCATGTCCAAGGCGAGCGAGTAGTAGTAAGTGTTGACCGACTGGGCCAGCGACTGGACCAGATCAACGCGTCCATGACCGCCCGCGCGAACATCTCGGTAGCCGCGTTTCTGTCCGGGGATATGGAACTCTCCGGTCGAAAGAATAGTATCGGAAGGCGTACGCAAGCCCAGCTCAAGACCGGCGGAAGCCAGAAACGGTTTGACTGTCGAACCGGGCACGTAGCTGCCGTGCAAGGCGCGATCGAGCAGAGGTTTGTCGGGATTATTGAGTAACCCGTTGTAGTCGGTCTGACTGATGCCATTGACGAAAAGATTCGGATCGAAGCTCGGCACGCTGATCATCG